>CAZRXJ010000107.1:0-6666 GCA_964604025.1 uncultured Saprospiraceae bacterium
TCATTGGTCTGGATAGCACGTCCACCTCCGATGCCTCCTTGCTCCGTTAGCATACCGATGGCGTTCATCACAGTAGGGTAGCTTGAGCCATAGCCAGGATAGAAAAAATCAAATGCCTCTCGTGTGAAATAATTGATTTTATGACGATCAAATGCTGCGACGTTTGCTCTACCTATAGTATCGGCCAGCTGTTCATATTGATCTGGCAAAAGCATGTTTCGTGGGGTAGTGCCAGGCACTGTAAAATAGTTGTTGTTATATCCTTGTTCATGATAATCTGTGTGTAATTGTGGCATCCATTTCACATATTCGGAAGTGTGTCCACGAGATTCGGGATGTACGCCCCATATCCAATCCCTGTTCAGGTCAAACCAATAGTGATTAGTTCTACCATTAGGCCATGGTGCGTAGTGATCAAGATCACGCTGTTGTATCGCTGGTACATTTCTTTTCATGCCTTCATACCAGTATACATATCTGTCTCGGCCATCGGGGTTGATACAGATATAGAAGATCATCACTGCTTGATCTAATATGTCCGAAGTCTCTTGATCTGTGGCAGCGACCAGACGATAGCTCACTTGCATCGCTGCTTCAGTACTTGACGCTTCATTGCCATGTATGTTATAACTATATGAGACAAATACTGGTTTGTTATTGATGATCTCTGAGGCTTCAGTTTCACTTGTGTTTTGGGGATTAGAGAGCAATTTGTTTTGGGCTTGCAATTGACCTATGTTATTGAGATTGGTAGGAGAAGAGATGACGACGTTATATAGTTTTCGACCTTCATAGGTTGTACCATAATGATTGATAGTCATGCGGTCGGATTGCTCCGCCAAATATTGAAAATAGGAAACAGCGTTAGCGTAAAGTGTAAATGACTCACCAATGTTGTAGCCTAAAAATTCAGCTGGCGATTGAATATCTCTATCGTAGTTAAGTGTAGGCTCAAATGCAAATCTCTCAGGCGTAAGATCAGTTTGAGCTTGAGTTGTAACAATAACAAATAAGATTATTACGATTGAAGTAATTCTTGCGATCATGTCTTCTTAATTTCAAGACAAGGTAACCAAGAAGATAGAAACCTAATAGAGTGCATAAAAAAAGGAGCGCAACATGATGTTACACTCCGTTCATTTCTCGCTTGCTCTATGATATTAGATCATATCCGGATCATGCTATAAATAGATATGACCTTGAATTCCATATTTTGTTTTCAGGTCTGTCAAATAGTAGTGCGCATCTTCTGTTGTTCCGAAGTTGCCAATTAATACTCGATAGATAATGCTTCCTCCTTTGAAGTCATGCATTATCACAACGGGTTCATCTAACTTAGTTGCTACTTTGTTATAGAATCCGAGTGTTTTCTCATAAGAGTTATAGACACCCAATTGGATCTTATACTTAGCCATCGCTGGCTGACTTTTTTTCATGCTCTCCTTAGTGACACTCGTCTGTGGAGATACATTAGCAGGCCTGATTCTT
Source organism: uncultured Saprospiraceae bacterium (assembly GCA_964604025.1). Lineage (GTDB taxonomy): Bacteria > Bacteroidota > Bacteroidia > Chitinophagales > Saprospiraceae > JAJRXG01. The sequence goes on from CAZRXJ010000107.1 coordinate 1,489, forward strand.
GGTTTATGAGTAGCCAGATTTCTTTCAAGTATATTCATCATTCCCGTAGGAGATAATGTCTCTTCTATTCTTTCTATCACTTTTCCGTCACTACTAAATATGATAAATGTCGGAAGTACTTTGACATCAAAATGCTCTTTCAATGCATAACCATCAAAGTCATCGATATCTATCTTAACAGGTACAAACTTCTCGTTAAGTACTGAACTTACTGTTTCGTCTTGGAAGGTAGTGCTCTCCATGAATCTACATGGTGCACACCATGAGGCATAGAAATCAAGCAATAACATCTTTCCTTCTTCTTGGGCGCGTACTCTTGCTTCCTCGAAGTTAGATTCAAAAAACTTGGTAGAACTAAAGGCGCTTATGCTGGTCATCATCATTAACGCACACACGATTAAGCGGTTTTTGCTCATGGGTTGGATTCTTTAACAGTTTAAAATCGACAGTCATATATACTATGCTGTCCTGGTTTGCATTACATATTACAATTTTGATGCCAACGTTACCTGCTGGTTTTTAGGTAAGCTTGCTTATTGAGTAGTATGACATTGATTTTTTGATACCTTTGCCACGCTTCAAGAGCACCATATGACGAATGCCATAATCACAGCTATCGGCGGATATGTACCAGATCAAGTATTGGCCAATAGCGACTTAGAGAAAATGATGGATACTAACGATGAGTGGATCACAAGTCGTACGGGTATCAAAGAAAGAAGAGTTTTACCTGATCATCAGGCCGTTACCCATATAGGTGTCGAGTCTGTAAAGCAGATCCTAGCTAAAAGAGATCTTGACCCAACTGAGATAGACATGCTTATATGTGCTACGTGCACGGGAGATTATATTATACCAGATTGCGCTAATAGCATCTGTTATAATTCTGGCTTAACTAGAGCATTTGGTTACGATATTAATGCTGCTTGCAGTGGATTTTTATTTGCTCTATACACAGCTGCTCAATTCATCAAGACTGGTACATATAAGCGGATTATCGTTATCGGTGGTGAGAAGTTGACGTCATATATGAACTATAAAGATCGTACGACAAGTATCATATTTGGTGATGGTGGTGGCGGTGTATTGTTAGAGGCATCTGAAGAGGAGGGATTAGGAGTGATCGATGCGGATTTGTCGGGAGATGGTTCAGGCAAAGATTTACTTAGAATAGATGGAGGAGGAAGCCTCAACCCACTTAACGATAAGACTTTAGGGACTGCAGATCAATATGTTTCTCAAGATGGCAAGAAGATATTTAAGCGTGCTGTTAGTGGTATGGCGACATCTATGAAGACCGTTATGACCCGTAACGGATTGACCAATGATGACCTCAGGTGGGTTGTGCCGCATCAAGCGAACTTAAGGATCATAACTTCTGTTGCTAGTCAACTAGACTTCCCTATAGACAGAGTCATGGTCAATATAGAAAAGTATGGTAATACCTCAGCTGGTACGATACCACTTTGTCTTTGGGATTATGAAGATCAACTAAAGAAAGGAGATGGTGTAATGTTGACTGCATTTGGCGGTGGTTTTACTTGGGGATCTTTGTTCTTAAAGTGGGCATATTAAAAGAGTATTTGGCGAAAGCCTTACTTATAATCATATCGAAAATAGTTATAAAGAATAATAAAGAGTTATGGCTAATACAAGCGAGATCCGTAATGGATTGTGTTTAGAACACAACAATGACATCTGGTCCGTCGTAGAGTTTCTACATGTAAAACCAGGAAAAGGCCCTGCCTTTGTAAGAACAAAGTTGAAAAGCCTTACTAATGGGAAGGTTGTTGACAATACCTGGCCATCAAGTCATAAGATAACGGTTGTGAGGATAGAGAGAAAGGTGTTTCAATATCTATACAAGGATGACATGGGATATAACTTCATGGATATGGAAACATTTGACCAGATCAGTCTTGATGAGAAGATTCTTGACAGTCCACAGTTTCTAAAAGAAAGTATGGAGATTGATATACTCTATCATGCTGAGAAGGGCATCCCACTGACAACTGAGATGCCACAGTTTGTTGTTATGGAGATCACATATACAGAACCTGGAGAACGTGGCAATACAGCTAACAATGTTACAAAACCAGCGACAATAGAGAGTGGAGCAGAAATAAAAGTTCCTATATTTATCAATGAAGGTGATAAAGTAAAAATCGACACCAAGACAGGGTCATATATCGAAAGAGTGAAAGAATAAGCATGACTAATAAAGAAATAAAAGAGTTATTAAAACTCGTAAGTGATTTAGATCTTAAAGAGGTCAATATAAAGAACAAGGAGTTTCACATCAAGATAAGAACGGATAAGGATAACCCGATCCAAGTAGTGGGCTCTTCAGCGCCAGCAGTAACTCAGGCGGCTCCTATGATCAGCGCGGCTCCAGCACCTGTAGTAGCTGCTTCGCCAGTTGAAGAACAAGCCGCAAGTGGAGAAGATAACAGCAGTTATATAGAGATTAAATCTCCCATGGTCGGAACATTCTATCGATCTTCTTCGCCAGACAAGCCGCCATTTATACAGGTTGGAGATTCTATAACCAAAGGAGGAGTCGTATGCATCATCGAAGCGATGAAGCTATTCAACGAGATAGAAAGTGAGGTAACAGGAAAAATTGTCAAGGTGCTTGTAGACGATAGCACGCCTGTAGAATATGATCAGGTATTGTTTTTAGTTGATCCTTCTGCATAATCAAGACGCATATCTAAAGTCAACCTATGTTTGAGAAAATCCTAATTGCTAATAGAGGTGAGATTGCTTTGCGTATCATCAGAACATGCAAAGAGATGGGTATAAAGACGGTAGCAGTCTATTCTACCGCTGATAGAGATGGTCTACATGTAAGATTTGCAGATGAGGCAGTTTGTATCGGCCCACCGAGTTCATCTGAGTCATATCTCAATGTTCCTGCTATCATGGCCGCAGTAGAGATCACTAATGCCGATGCTATACACCCTGGATATGGATTCCTTGCGGAAAATGCAGACTTCGCTGAAATATGTGAAGAATATAATATCAAGTTCATCGGCCCATCGGCAGCTATGATCCGCTCTATGGGAGATAAGATAACTGCTAAAGAAACCATGATCAAGGCAGGAGTGCCTGTAGTTCCCGGATCGGATGGTCTTGTCAAGAATATAGCTCAAGGAAAGAAGATCTCTGCCGACATCGGCTATCCAGTGATTATCAAAGCTACTGCTGGAGGTGGTGGTAAAGGAATGCGCATTGTTACTGCTGAAGAAGAATTTGAAGATCAATGGCACAAGGCACGTAATGAGGCCAAAGCATCATTTGGTAATGATGGTGTATATATCGAGAAGTTTGTTGAAGAACCGCGACATATCGAGATACAAGTGATCGGTGATCAGCATGGCAATGTGATCCACTTGTCAGAACGTGATTGCTCTATACAGAGACGACATCAAAAACTGATAGAAGAAGCCCCCTCTCCATTCATGACCAAGGATCTCAGAAAAAGAATGGGAGACGCTGCCATCAGTGCAGGAAAGAGTATCGACTACGAAGGTGTCGGGACTGTGGAGTTTCTTGTAGATAAACATCGCGACTTCTACTTTATGGAGATGAATACAAGGATTCAAGTAGAACATCCAGTGACAGAAGAAGTGATAGATAGAGATCTAATAAAAGAACAGATTAAAGTCGCCGCTGGAGAGAAACTTGGAAATAAAAATTATACACCTACGATGCATTGCATAGAGTGTCGTATCAATGCTGAAGATCCTTACAACGACTTTAGGCCTTCACCTGGTTATATTGAGCACTTTCACAGCCCTAAAGGACATGGTGTCAGAGTAGATACTCATGCTTATGCTGGTTATTCTGTACCGCCTTACTATGACAGCATGATCGCTAAGTTAATCTGCAAAGCAGAGACACGCGAAGAGTGTATCACTAAGATGCATAGAGCGCTTGGAGAGTTTGTTATAGAAGGGATTAAGACTACAGTTCCATTTCATTTGCAATTAATGAAGAATGAAGATTTTAGAAAAGGAAACTTCAACACTGGCTTCATGAACACCTTTGAATTAGAGTAATCGAGACATATGATGTCTCCATTTTTTAGATTATTGAATTCAGTATGGAATTATAAATTCTATACTTTGCTTGGTATCTTTTTTCATATCCTTACTGCCATCCTCACTGTGGTTAGTATACCATTGGTTATTCCATTTTTTCAAATTTTGTTTGGCGTAAGCCCTTCTAATTATAAAGCTCCTGAAAGTATGTGGGACTTGGAGAATGCCTTGAATTATGGCTTCTCGCGATTGATAGCTATGACGGATCATTTTATTGCTTTATGGATCGTATGTGTCACAGTTGTTGTCGTGTTTTTATTAAAAAATATTTGTCGATTTCTGATCAGCTATTTTATGGTGTATGTGCGTAACGGCCTACTGAGGGATCTACGATCTAAGATCTGGGAGGGTTATGAAAGACTGAGCTTAACACAACGATTTAACAAGAGACAAGGTTATCTGATGTCATTGATCACTAATGATCTGTCTGAAGTAGATCACGGTATCCTAAAGGTATTTGAACTTTTGTTTAAGACCCCTCTTGTCATCATCGGGAGTTTGATCTTTATGATATGGCTTAATCCAAAGCTGACATTGATCGCTTTTGGCTTGATATTGTTTACGCTTTTTATAATTGGAGGGATCAGTCATGTCTTGAAGCGAGCATCAGCAGATGCACAAGATTCTCTTTCTGCCATGACCATATTAGTAGATCAATATCTATCATCAACTAAGGTCATCCGTACACATCATGCCGACGGTTTTTTTAATCGCAAGTTCGATCAAGAAAACAATAGATATTTCAACATATCTAATAAGATATTGAGACGTCGGGATCTCGCTTCACCGTTAGCGGAGTTTTTGGGTGTAGTAACGATCGTAGTCTTATTATTCTATGGTACTCATGAAGTGTTCAACGATGAGATGGAGCCCGCTACTTTCTTTGCATTCATCTTTGCCTTCTACAATATCATAGATCCAGCTAAAAGCTTTTCAAGAGAGTATGCCAATGTTCAAAAAGGAATGGCAGCACTAGAAAGAATAGAACATTTTGAAAAAGATCTGGCTTCTTCTATAACTGTCTTTCAAGGAGATAAGATTGCGGCTTTCGAAAAAGTGATAAGTCTTAACA
>CAZRXJ010000108.1:0-6628 GCA_964604025.1 uncultured Saprospiraceae bacterium
CCAAGGAGAATTCACCAATTTTGGAGAATTGGTACATCGTAGTTTGAAGGACTGATAGACTTTCGTCAAATATTCTTAGTGACTGAATAACTTGCTAATTATACTAATCACTTTCTTCAATTATAAACAACTCATTCACACTTTTAGAAAATAGCTGCGACATCTTCAGTGCTAAAACAGTCGAAGGCACATATCTACCTTTTTCAATTGAGTTGATCGTCTGTCTTGACACACCTATTTTCTTTGCTAGATCTTCTTGTGTGAGATCATGTTCTGCACGCGCAACTTTAATCTTATTCTGCAAGGTCTAATCTTTTAAGGCCTTCAAAAAACAAGATCTGAAAACAGATGATCGAAAACATCACTTCAAATGATGAAACTTCATAAAACGATGTATGACCATCACCAGATACCTTTACAATTAGAGCATCCAATGCAAAGGCTATCAACGGTATGATTATGTTATAACTCAGCGCACATACGAATGCTAAGATGTATGATTGTCCTCTAAGTTTAGAGGCATATTCATCTTCTACTTTTTCTTCACTCATGGTGGCTACGAGCAATGGAAGTAACATTAAAGTTCTGATTAGGTCTTTGTTAAGTAAGTGATCAAAGCCTATAAACTTTGACATCATAAGACCGAGTAATAAACCAAAACCCAGGATTATACCTATTTTTCGATAGGCATGCGGAAACTTAAAATTGATGATTCTAAAAACTTGTGAGCGTTCATCAAGGCATTTTTTGGACGAAGTGGGCTGGAGCATAATAGTTAAATATGTTTTACTTTATATCAATTAAACTTTCCAATAAGACAAATATACTTTACCTTTAGCAGAAAAACAAATATATGTTCCCGAGAAGTTGGATTCTTGATCATCTATATCTTAGAGAAAATTGTCTATTCTTACTGAACATGTAGATCTTCCATCACCATTATCCAATTTTTATGATTCGACATTACCTTCTATCCAATGTGCTTAATTCTTCCTTCAATATGCTGCTGCTCTTGACCTTTTGTTCATGTATGACTGACAAGAAGGAAATAGATGCAACCAGTTATGCTTCAGAACAAAGAGAAGTATTTACAATAGTGGAAGAACAGCCATCATATCAAGGTGGTTTGGATGCCTTATACAGATCAATAACTAGTGAAGTCAGATATCCCTTAACAGCCCGACTAGATGGAATCGAAGGAAGGGTAGATGTTCAGTTTGTAATTGAGAGAGATGGTTCATTGTTAGATATCAAGACGGTCAGTGGTATCGGAGGAGGATGTGACCAAGAAGCGATTAGAGTAGTTGAGGCTGTTGAGTCATTTGTACCGGGTGCTCAGCGGGGAAGAACTGTAAGGACACGGATGCAATTGCCCATCACCTTTGATATTAATCGAGACAAGACTAATCCAGACAATAGTCCTATGGGTACAGTGATAGTAGGTGAACTTGTGATGAAAAATGAAAAATTAAAAGTTGATGCAAAGTACGATGAAGGTATTTGGTCCGGCACTATATATAGCATTGAAGGCGATGGGCTTCCAGGTACCAACATATCTGTAGCAGGTACTCAATATGGAACGGTATCAGATTTGGATGGGACATTTAGTGTTGCCGCGACAAGTGATCAAGATCTGGTCATCAGTTTTGTTGGATATGAATCTGAAAGATTAATGGCACCAGCGAGCGAGTAAAGTCGAAAATTTCTTAGTGTCACTGTGCATTGTCTTCTTTAAGGCCATAGATTTTAACTCATGTACTAGATATACCAACACTGCAATCTTTTCCTATATTACTACCCGTATTGAAAAACTAAGAATGACCAAAAACACGAGTGACAATTACAAGTGGGTAGTGCTAGGCTTGCTTACGCTTGTATATACTTTCAACTTCATCGATAGACAGATATTAGTCATACTATCTGAGCCCATTAAGGCAGAGTTAGGACTTACGGATACACAACTTGGCCTTCTAACTGGTCTTGCATTCGCTGCTCTGTACGTGACGTTAGGTATACCGATTGCCAGATTTGCAGATTTGAGTAATCGTAAGAATGTAGTAGCAGCGAGTTTGGCAGTATGGTCAGCCATGACAGCTATCTCAGGAAGTGTTACAAGCTTTTTTCAACTGTTTTTAGCTCGAGTCGGTGTCGGCATAGGTGAAGCTGGAGGCAGTCCTCCTGCTCATTCAATCATATCAGATTATTTTCCTCCTCAGAAGCGCGCCACCGCTTTATCAATCTATTCAACGGGCATCTACTTTGGCATTCTCTTGGGTTATGTGATCGGTGGGCTTATCGCCAAATATTATGGATGGCGTGTTGCTTTTTATAGCATCGGCATACCTGGTGTACTCTTTGCGCTCATTATTTACTTTGTCATTAAAGAACCGCTGAAGGGCCAGTCAGATCCTGAAGGAGAGGTAGTTGATACGCCGCCATTGATGCAAGTCATATCAAGACTATTGAGTAAAAAGACTTTTTGGTTTGTTGCATTGGCAAGTGGTTTTAATACATTCGGCACTTATGGTGTTGGTAACTTCTTACCTTCATTTTTGATTCGAGTACATGATGTTGATATTGCTACAGCTGGATTGGTACTCGGCGGAGCGACAGGTATAGGAGGAATGATAGGAACATTCTTCGGAGGATATATGGCAGATCGTCTACAGCACAATGATAAGAGATGGTATCTATGGATATCTGTATTAGGAGGCTTTTTAAATATTGTTCCTTCTGCTTTATTGTTCTTTTCTGGGCATGCCATACTAGCGATGGTGATGACATTCTTTACGAGTACATTTACTGCTTTTTACATGGGACCTTCACTTGCAGTTTGTCATAGTTTGGTTAATGCCAAGATGCGTGCATTTACATCTTCCATTTTCTTTTTTATCCTAAACCTAATCGGACTGGGACTGGGACCTTTGTCTATTGGTTTGTTGAGCGACTACTTTGAGCCCACATATGGCAACTTAAGTTTGCGATATGCATTTTGTATTACGATAGCGACAGGCATAATATCTTCCATCTTGTACTACATGGCTTCTCGTACTTATAGAGAAGACTTGGAGTTAGCAAAGGAGCATGATGGTTTTGTATAAAGTGAATTAAGAATCTTAATTAGAAAATATTTCTATGATTGAAAAAATAAGTTGGGATGATGTCCCAGAAGAAGAAGTAACACCAAAGATGCGCAGACGTATCATCCATGGAGAAAAGATAATGGTTGCTAAGATGAGATTCAAAGATGGATTTTTAGTACCACTACATAGCCATCATCATGAGCAAGTTACACAAGTGCAAAAAGGAACTATTAGATTTTGGTTTGGTGCAGAGAAAGAACAAGTAGTCGATGTACATGCTGGTGAGTCTGTAGTGATCCCCGGACATCTACCACATGAAGCATTGATGATAGGTGATGTAGAAGAGACCGATACATGGGCACCACCAAGAGAAGATTGGTTGGATGGAAGTGATGACTATCTCAAAAAGTAAACACTATGGATCTTGGGATATCAGGGAAGAAGGCATTAGTGCTTGCTTCGAGTAAGGGACTGGGCAAAGGTGTAGCGCTCGAACTCGCAAGAGAAGGTGTAGAAGTAGTGTTCTGTGGTAGAGATGCTGAAGCACTTAAAGCGACATTGGCTGAGATAGCAGCTATAGAAGGAGGTAAAGGCCACAGCGTTGTTGGTGATATAACAACTTCTGAAGGTCGCGATACTATACTTCAAACTGTAAAAAATAAACTTGGATCTGTTGATATTCTAATTACTAATACTGGCGGTCCACCACCTGGTAACTTCGAAGATGTCACTCTTGATGATTGGCACAACGCATATAAATTATTAATTGAAAGTGCCGTAGCCATTATACAAGAGTTACTGCCAGACATGAAGAAAAAAGGATGGGGTAGGATTGTTACGATTACGTCTATGTCCATCCATCAACCTGTCAATGGCTTGATCCTCTCCAATGCAGTACGTGCTACATTTCTAGGATTAGTGAAGTCTTTGTCCAATGAATTAGCACCATATAACATCACTGTCAATAACGTGTTACCCGGATATACCAATACAGATAGATTGAAAAATCTTGCCGCAGCTAATCCTAACTTTGAAAAGGCTGTTGCTACAGTACCGATGGGCCGGATAGCTGAAGTGAGAGAATTTGCACAAGCGGTAACTTTTTTAGCAAGTGATTGTGCCAGTTATATAACGGGTGTATCGCTTCCAGTCGATGGCGGTTGGATTAAGGGCGTTTAGAACTCATAATTATAATTACAAAATATAGGGATCCAGAAAAGTCAAGAGAACCATCTTAGATAGATTGCTAGTTGAAAAGGGTATCAAAGTGCGCCGCCATTGCTAAGATCCAGGAAAGATTTTTCTAAACTTCTTAGGCAAGTCACTTTCAATATTAATTATCTTTTTAGTTATTGGATGATTAAAAGAGAGTCTGCTCGCATGCAGATAAAGTCCCTTTCCTTTTAACAAAAGTCCATCATTGAAGTAAAGCGGATCACCTAGGATAGGCGAATCTATGGAAAAAAGATGTTTTCTGATTTGATGACGTCGTCCAGTATGGAGATTGATTTCGACCAAATTAAGGCGAACAAATCTATCAGATGATATGCTCTCTATGATTTGATAGGAAGTCTTAGACAACTTGTTATCGATAGGCGCTTCGATAACTCCTGCCTCAGGTATTACACCTATGCTAATGGCATGATAGGTCTTTTGAACCGACCTAGATGCAAAGGATTGGTTGAGTGCATTAACCGCGGATCTAGTTTTACCGATTAGCAATAGTCCGCTGGTAGGATAATCGAGTCTATGGATTGGTTCTGGACGAGCAATGGCGTCAGGATGCTTACTGATTTTTAGATTGTAACTTAATGCATTTTGGATGGTCCTTGATTTATTACCGCTTACGGTGATGCCAGCGGGTTTGTTAATTATAGCTAAGTGATCATCTTCATATAAGACTTCGAGTTTTAACTCAAGGACTGGTTTGACTACTTCTTCTATAGTTAAAATCAATTCTTCTCCTCCTCTGACAAAGTCTCCTGAAGATCCCTTATTCCCGTTGATGGTAATCCATCCTTTTTTTATGGCTTTCTTGATGCCTTTTCTTGACCTTATGGATTGAAATATTCCTACAGAATAATCTGACAATCGTTCTTGCTTAGAGAGATAAGGGACATGATGCTTTTCTGAACTCATAATTTTTTAAACCACAATTTTCAATTTCACCCATGCCAAAACGAATACCCAGATATAAGAGTGATTTTCAGGATGTTGTAGCTTGATATCGTCAACTAAAGTTTATCTTACTTTTTGTAAGGCGTTAATATAGAACTACTATCAAAATTGCAGACAACATGATTAAGACATTATTTCAGATATCTTTCATTGCTGTTTTAATCATGTTCTTTTATGCATGCCAACCTGTTGAGAAAACACCACTCGAATTGTTGCCACTTTTTTCAGATCATATGGTTCTGCAGCAAGAAGAGCAGGTGAATATCTGGGGGGACTATACCCATGGAGAGAAAGTAAGCATCACTGGTTCATGGGGTAAGTCAGCAAATGGAATTTCAGATGCCGATGGAAAATGGAAAGCACAATTAGCCACGCCAAGAGCCGGAGGTCCATATGAGATTGAGATTGTAACGGCTGATAGTACGATTGTATTTAAAGATGTCATGATTGGAGAAGTATGGATCGCATCAGGTCAATCTAATATGGAGATGCCTCTTGAAGGATGGCCGCCTAATGATCCTATATTGAACTCTGCTGAGGAGATTGTAGCAGCTAATTATAATGCCATCAGAATGTTCACAGTTCCTAGGAAGTTCTCTGCACGACCTCAAGATGACATAGAGGGAGATTGGCAAATATGTAATCCTTCTAATGCTCCTGACTTTAGTGCGACAGCATATTTTTTTGCACAGAGATTACATCAGCAACTTCAAGTGCCGATAGGCATTATACACACCAGTTGGGGAGGAACAGTAGCAGAAGCCTGGACGAGTAGTGAAGCATTAAGAACTATTGGAGACTTCGATGGGCAGTTAGATGCGATCAATGATCCAGAATCATTACAAAAGTCTGAAGCATGGTATGAGCGATGGACGACTCAAGACTTGCCATCATCGAAGGAATCATGGACTAATCTATCGCTGGGAGATGAATCATTGTCGGTTGCCGACTATGACATGTCTGACTGGCCTCAAGTGGACCTGCCCGGTAGACTTGATGCTATAGATAACTGGGAGATGGATGGTGCAATCTGGATACGTAGAACATTTGATATAGAAGATATTTCTGCAGATTATACTTTGTCATTAGGTGCTATAGATGATGCAGATGTCACGTATATCAATGGACAAAAAGTTGGCGGCATGAATGCCTATAACATTAATCGTAATTATAAAGTAGACAAGTCTCTATTATTGAAAGGGCAAAACACAATTGCAATCAGAGTTGTGGATACAGGAGGCCCTGGATCGGTAAGTGGAGATATGGCGTTATCTAACAATAAGAACAATATTAATCTTGGAGGGTCATGGCACTTTCTTCCAGTCGCGGAGATCTACAATGGTCAGTTTTATAAATACAATATCAGC
>CAZRXJ010000109.1:0-6623 GCA_964604025.1 uncultured Saprospiraceae bacterium
GTTCAGATCATTAAGAGTGTTCTTAACGGTAACTTTTTTAGTCGTTTTTCTTCTTTTTGTCGCTGTTGCCATTGTATTATGATTTATAGCTGTTTCTTAATAATTATGACACAAAGATGAATTAGCCGAGTTACAGATGAGTTACACTTTAGTTTTTGTGTATGACTTTATGGATTTGATTGAACATCACATACCATGGATTTCGCCAAATATCTAAGTAGCACTAGTCGAAGACTTGGTAACGTTGATCTATAAATAGCGGTGTCTACAGCGATAATTGGTCTATCTTGGCTATATAAAATCTACGACTATGAAATATTTAAGTGCTTTGTTTTTAGTCTTTTTGTCTTTCTCTTTATCTAGTCAAGCGACTTCGGGATCCTTAACCATGGAGATAACTGATATATCCTCACCTATGGAAAATGCTCAAATGACAGAACTAATGAAAGGCATGGAAATGGAAACCCACTTTACTCCTGAAAATCAAGTTACGGTAATCAATATGGATATGATGGGTATGAAGATGACGATGCGTCAGTATTATGAGGGTAACGTTATGACTCAGTTCATAGATATGATGGGCCAGAAGATGAAAACTAAGATAGATATGTCTGATATGGATGCAGCTGGCTACGATCTTGCTATGATGAAAGACGCATATAATGTGACTTTTGACAAAACTAACACCCAAGAGATTTTAGGTTTTCAGTGTTATAAAGCTATAATTACTATGGATGTAGAAAAGATGACAGCAGAAAAAGAGATACCTCAAGGTATGAGAGAAATGCAAGTTATATGCTATATCACTGATGATATAAAAATGAACCATTTTGCAGTGGAACAACTGAAAGGAATGGAGCTACCTGGTACACCGTTGAAGATGGAGATGGATATGGGCATCATGTCTATGACTTATCAAGCGACAAGTTTTAGCAAAGGTGTGGATGCATCAATATTCGAATATCCAGAAGGTGACTACAAAGAGATGGATGCTGGTGCATTTAAGGGCTTGGGTGGTAGCTTTGGCTTTTAGTTCAATCAGGATATTGTCTAGACAATAGAATCATAGATTTGTTGGGTCTCAGGCAGCGGATCTAGTCCAAACTCTTTGTCCAGTACTTTGATACATTGATGGTATGTCCTAATGGCTGCAGGGCGGTTACCTTGTTTAAGATATGCTTTCATCTGAAGTTGATAAGCATCTTCCCATGTATTGTCTATAGATATGGCTTTTTGAGCCAGTCTCACAGTTTCTAATGGTTGTTGATCCATGACGAGTTCAGCAAGAGAAATATATGCACTTAAAATGAGCACTTGAAGTCTTTCTCTTTCTTCACTGCTCCAATCCTCATATATCCTGTTGGGTAAGTAGATGCCATTATGGTGTGCTAATGCGGAGCGATAAGCAGCAATTGCTAGCTCGTTGTGATGACCCCGGGCTTCATTTGCGATAGCGATATAATCTTCAAAGGCTTGTGCATCTATCCACGTTTGATCTTGATTCAATTGGTATGTTACACCTTGTCTTATAATGTACTTTGGATCTGTGCGTGGTGGTCGATTAGGTTCAAGTGCTTTGTTGATACCGTGCATGGCCACTTTAAAGTTGCGATCACCTTCGTCTTTCTCTGCATCTTCCCATAATCGATCGATGATCTTCTCTCTATGCAAAGCGCTTCGAGATCTTGCGGTAATTAGAAATTGAAATAATTGCAATGTCTTATCACGACCCCAAGATTTAGAATTTATAATTTCGTCTTCTACAGAAGTCACGAATGAACCAAATGTTCTTATCCGAAGAGAAGCCTTATCTTCTTTCTCTTTTAATTTATCAAGCTGATCACTTATTGTGGACATTGGAGCTGCTTACTTCTTTTTCTTGGCTAGCTTATCCATTTTAGCATGTAAACTCGCCAGTTCAGAGGTAACCTTTTCTAATGTTTCTTTTATGTTATTGAAGTCTGACTTAGAGGCACCTCGCCACTCATTGATCTCCAAGCGTTGGCCGATATCTTCTCCAACTTGGCTGATTTGTTCTTGTATTTGTGCTACTCCTTTGCGGGGATCCTTTATCGTTTCAATAGCCATCTTTGCACCAGTAGTGGAGAGCTTTTTCCAGATATCGAAGCTCCTCGTTAAGATGCCTTCTTGTTCTTCTGGAGTCTTATCAGTCGTTGCTTGTTTAGTAAGTTCGGATAGTTTTGCCTGTATGAATTCTATCGCCTTTGAAAATTCTGAAAAATTTTCACTTTCTCCCCCTTGTACATGAGAGATCTTACCTCGCCATTGTACTTGTGCATCGCCTTGGCCATCTTCATATATTTTTTGAGAAAACCTGACCATAAATGATGCCGTTTGATCATTGTGTTGTGCCATATATTATATCTGTTAAGATTAGTCTGAAATTGAAAATTACAATTTGAAAAGTAACTTATCGACAAGTTAAATGAAATATTGTAATCACTCGACAGAATTTCTATTCGTTCAAGTATGCTCTGAACTCTTCTATGATGTCTCTGTTCTCGCCTTCTGATAAGTATTTGAAAGTGCCATCTTTACCTATGATTTCATATAAAGGAACAGAACTAATCTGATAGTTGGGGTACAATATTTCTTTACTTGAGATGGCATTGATACCTGAAAGATTTTGTTTGGCAAGAGATCCTTTCCAAGCCTTAGGGGACTCGTCAATTGAGACATTAAGAAGTGTGATCCCTATAGCTTTAAGCTGAGTTCTCATGTCTTCGTATTTCTTAAAATTAGAAATACAAGGCTGGCACCATGACGCCCAAAAGCTGATATACAGCACCTCCCCTTTAAAATCAGAAAGTTTCTTGAATGAGCCATCTTCCATCGTCATAGAAAAATCAGGTGCTATCAACTGACTTGATGTATGATCAGTCTGAGCATATGTCATCCATGATATGGATGAAAAAATGACGAGCATGAAACAAGTATGAATGGCTTTATACATCAATTATAGTTTGTCAGCACTCGATATCGATATGTTGAATAAATGGTATGGAGAGTGATTATCCCTTTTTGGCCGCCTCAATTTTTCTTTTCATCTCAGCGTCCCAATCATACTCTATTTTTTCGTAGTTGGATATTTTTCCACCTGGGAATGCTTGACTACGCATCACATTTAGACGACTTCTGAACTCTATCTTTTTAAGATTAAAACCATTGGAAGTTCCTTCTGGGATGATCTTTATCTGTATACCTAATCGACCATTTGGGTCTAACCATGCATACTCATATTCGTTGTTGTCTTGCTTTACCTCACTATCACCATAGACATCAATAAAGTCCCAGTCATCACGACCACCGATGCCTGTACTATACATGCTTACGAAGTAATCTACGCTGTCAACATCGATCTTGTTGGCACCTACTAGCTCATGATATACCGGTAAGTGACGATTTGTCCGGATGGCTTTTAAGATCAAGTCGGCGTATGCTTTTGCATCTTCAGCTTTATGAAATGGTAAATCATCAATCATTTTTTTGCCGGGAGTGCCCCCATTACCACAGGCAAAAAGTGAGATGGATATAATGCTAAGAATGATATACTTCATGTGTTCTTTTGAAAAAAGATGCAAAAGTCAGCTTTTCTATGTTGATAGGCAAATTTTGATCAACAGTCATGTTTACTATTAAACACAACAATTCAAGGATCAATTACACAGATAAGCAAGAATTCTGTTCTATCTTTCGATTATAACACTTATGAACACCACAGTTCAACTTATAGACAGTTTCATATCAGATTTTGCCTCTTTTGCATGGGGCTTGCCTTTATTGTTTCTATTGATCGGTGGGGGACTGTACTTAGTAATAAGGGTTAAGTTTTTGCCATTTAGGTATATCACTCATACTATTGACTTATTGAGAGGGAAGTACAATGAAGATGATGCCGAAGGTCAGATCTCTCATTTTCAAGCGCTCTCGACAGCACTGGCATCTACCGTGGGTATGGGCAATATAGCAGGTGTAGCTGTTGCCATCTCAATTGGAGGCCCCGGTGCTATCTTCTGGATGTGGGTCAGTGGCATCATCGGTATGTCTACTAAGTTCTTCACATGTGCGCTATCTATTATGTATCGAGGTCGTGATAGTAATGGTCAAGTCCAAGGTGGACCTATGTACTTTATAGTTGAAGGATTAGGTCAGAAATGGAGACCGATGGCTATATTTTTTAGCCTAGCAGGTTTAATTGGAGCATTGCCCATATTCAATGTCAATCAGCTCACGCAAGCGATCAGAGATATATTGTTGAAGCCTCATGGCTTGTATACATCCGGGTATTCAGAGTTAGGTATAGGCATCTTCTTACTAATTATCACGTCGATCGTAATACTCGGAGGATTGAGTAGGATAGCGCTAACGGCAGCACGCTTAGTGCCAACTATGGTGGCGTTATATTTTATAAGTGTTGTCGGTATATTGATAATCAATATTGATCAAGTACCTCGTTACCTTCAATTGATATTCACAGATGCCTTTGCGGCAAATTATATAAAAGGTGACTCTTTCCTCGGAGGTGCGCTGGGGAGCTTGATACTATTAGGGATAAGAAGAGGGGCATTTTCTAATGAGGCAGGTATAGGTACAGCTCCTATGGCTCATGGAGCTTCTAAGACTTCTGAACCGATCAGAGAAGGGCTTGTAGCAATGATGGGCCCATTTATTGATACTATAGTTGTCTGTACGCTTACTGCTCTTGCGATATTGGTGACTGGCGTATGGGAGTCAAGCGAAGCCAATGGCGTCACACTTACTGCCAATGCTTTTAGCAATTCTATCCCTGGAGTGGGGCAGTATCTATTATTGATATGCATCGCTATATTTAGCATATCGTCGCTCTTTTCATTTTCTTATTATGGTACGAAGTGTTCATCCTTCTTATTCGGAGCTCGTAAAGCACACATTTATAACTATTTCTATTTGGTAAGTATACTTCTCGGAGCACTTACATCACTGTCTATGATGATCAACTTGATCGATGGGTTTTATGCATTAATGGCATTTCCAACGATGATAGCTACGCTCATTTTGGCTCCCAAGGTGATTGCAAAAGCTAGAGTTTATTTTTCGAAGTTATAGTCTATCACAACTTTTGGATCGATTATCAGATATATCTGATCTCTTGTTCAATGAATATTCTCATGCGTTTTCATAGTAATGCTTTTATATATATGTTTGCAGCATAATAACCAACTATGGAACTCAAAGGAAAAATCATACAGATATTAGCACCTCAATCTGGAGAAGGGAAAAATGGCCCTTGGAAGAAACAAGAATATGTGATAGAGTTGCCTGGTCAATATCCTAAAAAAGTATGCTTTTATGCTTGGGGTGATACGATAGATGCTTTTGCGATAAAAGAAGGTGAAGAAGTTACAGCCAGCATAGATATCGAAAGCCGAGAATATAACGGTAAGTGGTATACTAATATTAAAGCTTGGAAAGTCACAAAAGAACAAGCCCAAAGTGCTGCTCCTGCGGCACCTTCAGATCCTTCGTCTTGGCCTTCACCAAGTGACGAAGTAAAGTCGACAGCTACTGAAGATTTTGATGATTTGCCTTTTTAGACGTGATTAGTCGAAGATGAACGCTCATCCATAAACCAGTCTATGTACTGCTTTATTTTAGACTTATAATATCCTTAAATACGGAGTTGTTATAACTAAAAATCAGATTATCAGTACATTATACATATAAAAACGTATCATTTTAAAAGAATCTTAAAAGATCTTCACAATCAGGGTGCGAGACGATTTATCAACCATCCCTCCTTTTGCTGTTTATATTCAAATCGATCATGCAGTCGGTTGTCTCTCCCTTGCCAAAATTCATAATAATCTGGGACTAATCTGTACCCTCCCCAATGAGCAGGTTTGGGAAGACTTTCGCGGTTCTTGTAGATATCTCTAAGTTCTTTAAGGCGATCATCAAGTTCACTTCGATCAGATAACACTTTGCTTTGCTGAGATGCCCAAGCGCCAAGTTGACTTCCTTTTGGGCGACTTTGAAAATATGCTTTAGCATTAGCTTCACTGGTTTTCTCTATTTTTCCTTCTATTCTAATCTGCCTTTCTAATTCTTTCCAGAAAAACAGTATAGCTGCTTTTGGATTTTTTTGTATTTCTCTTCCTTTACGGCTATGATAATTAGAATAGAATATGTAGCCAGACTCATCAATTTCTTTGAGTAGAACAGTTCGGATAGAGGGTCTATCTTTATCATTTACAGTAGCTAAAGAGATGGCATTGGCTTCATAGATATCTTGGTCAAGTGCAACTTGAAACCATTTCTTAGTCATGACCATAGGATCTTCAGAGAGCTCTTCTAATTCTAAAGAATCTTTAAGATATGATGTTCTAATATTTTTCAATTCGTCTTCCTTCATATGTCTCTATTCAAAGTCGTCCAAGATACCTTGTTCTATTGACATCGACTGTACACTTTCTGGTTGTTTGTTTTTCCAACCCTCAGACCAAAATCTGAATCTATAAGCTAACCAATACATGGCAGGGACTACAACTAAAGTTAGAAAAGTGGCGAATACCAATCCATATATAACGGTCCATGCTAGAGATCCCCATAGCGCTGTTGTATTG
>CAZRXJ010000110.1:0-6598 GCA_964604025.1 uncultured Saprospiraceae bacterium
TATCATTACATATTGACGGCAAGCTTTAATCTAAAAGATATTGAAAGATTAAAACTTCACTTGGAGGAATTAGAACAATTTAGAAAAAGAAACTATGCAAAATTCAATGAAAATTCCAAGATATTTTCATTCTTATATGTTCATTGGGCTAGACTCAATGTACATTTTTTAGATGGCACATTTGCAAAAGGCATCTCCTTGATTCCAAGAACATTGAGACGCATCAATTTGTACAAAGAACGGATCGCTCCGCATAGACTGATGGTGTTCTATTACAAAATAGCCTGGATGTACCTAGGCGATAATCAACCTGGAAAAGCTATAAATTATATCACTAAAATTATCAATGATGATATTGAAGATTTTAGAGCTGATATCCAATCCTACAGTCGATTTGTATTTTTGATGGCGCACTATGACTTGGATAATATGGAGTTGTTACCCTACTTGGTTAGAACAGTTGATGCTCATTTTAAAAAGACTGAAATTCAAAATAAATTACAACTTAGATCGCTTCAATTTTTCAAAAAAATCCAGAATGTCGGCATATCAGACCGTCCTGAGGTTTTTCAAGAATTTAAAAATGATCTGGTGGATATCTATAAAGACCCCTATGAGCTTCGCGCATTCTTATATTTAGATATATTAAGCTGGGTGTCATCTAAAATTGAAAGAAGCGAAAAGATGCGTGGCATGATCTTATCTTCTCAACATGCATAGCATAAAAAAGGCCATCCAATTATTCAGACGGCCTTTTTTTATTTTAATTGTTACGAATTCTTAATCATTACCTAAGAAGGTAAGTAAAAAGTATAAGAACATCACAAGGGCAGATAAAGCGCCTGCAACATAAGTCATCGCTGCCCACCACAGTGCATCCTTAGCACCATCATACTCGGCTCCTTGTGTTGTACCCGTATTATCTAACCATACGAGTGCTCTGCGACTTGCATCAAATTCTACAGGTAATGTAATCAATGAAAACAATGCCGCTATACCAAAAGTAGCGACCAGTGCGATCATCATGACATTGCCTATTAAGCCTGCCCCAGCTCCCATCGTAAAAACAAAGCCCATAAACAAGAATTGTTGCATTCTCGATGATGCTTGTACTGCCGGGACCAATGCGGATCTCACTTTAAGCATCTGATATGCTTCCGCATGTTGCACTGCATGTCCACATTCGTGAGCAGCAACAGCTGCCGCAGATACATGTCTACCTCGGTAGACTTCAGGGCTTAATGTCACTGTTTTCTTAAGTGGATTGTAGTGATCAGACAAGAAGCCTTTACCTTCAGTTATCTTTACATCATTGACTCCATAGTGTGTCAACATGTCTCGAGCTATCTCGGCTCCAGATTTACCAGAACTTGTAGGTACTTGGCTGTATTTTTTAAACTTTCCTTTAAGGCGGCTACTTATCAACCAACCCGCTGCAGTAGCTACGCCTATAATCAAATAATATCCTATCATGAATATAAAAATTTTCTAATTAATCAATTCAAATCTCGTATAAGGCACTAATGCCTTTGGTATCTTAATGCCATCTTCGACCTGATTGTTCTCCAATATCGCAGCAACAATCCTTGCCAGTGCTAATGCGCTACCATTTAAAGTATGTGCCAAGTGCCTCTTCCCTTCGCTGTCTCTATACCTCAACTTCAGTCTATTGGCTTGAAATGTCAGAAAGTTAGATACCGAACTCACTTCTAACCACCGGCCTTGTGCCGCACTAAACACTTCAAAATCATATGTCAAAGCGGATGTAAATCCCAAGTCTCCACCACATAAACGCAAAATCCTATATGGCAGTTCCAATTTTGATAAAAGTCCTTTCACATGCTCAACCATCTCATCTAAGACATCATATGATCGATCAGGATGAGAGATTTGTACGATCTCTACTTTATCAAATTGATGAACTCTATTCAAGCCTTTGACATCTGCGCCATATGAACCTGCTTCACGTCTGAAGCAAGGTGTATACCCGGTCAGCTTAATAGGCATCTCGGTCTCCTTTAATATGACGTCTCGATAGATATTAGTCACAGGTACTTCTGCAGTGGGGATCAGATAAAGGTCATCCTTCTCAGCATGATACATCTGTCCTTCCTTATCTGGTAGTTGCCCAGTAGCTTTGGCAGATTCTTCATTTACCAAGAGTGGCGGCACAATCTCTTCATAACCAGCAGCCGAAGCTTCATCCAGAAAAAAATTGATCAAGGCGCGTTCTAATCGAGCTCCTTTGCCTCTGAACAACGGAAATCCTGAGCCAGTTATCTTAACTCCAGCTTCAAAATCAATCAAGTTATACTTCTTGGCTAACTCCCAATGAGGCAGACCTCCCTCCATCGGTTGTACATCTGCAGTCCAGGGTGTGACAACTTCGTTATCCTCATCACTATTACCACCTGGGACACTTGGATGAGGGATATTGGGCACGGTCAATAAAAGATCTTCCAGTTGACTTGCTATACCTTGTTGCTCTTGCTCCAGAACCTTTGATTGCTCTTTGATGGACGCGACCTTGGCCTTGGCCTCTTCTGCTTCGCTTGCTTGGCCTGATTGATAAAGGGATCCTATTTTTTTTGATATGGTATTGACTTCTGACAGACAAGCGTCTAATCTTGTCTGATTGGCCTTACGCTTGATATCGAGATCGCCGATCTGGTCGATAACTTGTAGGGCTTCATCACTGAAGTTTCTGATTTTCAGGCCTTTAAGTATAGCCTCTTTATTATCTCTGATGTAATTAAGTGTTAGCATATTGTCTACCTTGGCGACAAAGGTCTGTATATTATTTGGAAATGATATTTTACAGTTCGGAATTTAAATGTATTTTTGCGTCGAATTTATCTGTTCAGGTAAAGAATTCTTTTTTCCACTGAATTAAGTGCTCTTCCACAGAAGGACGATTAAACAGGTTTATTTCGTCCATTTATCCAACACTATAGTAATTATCATTACCCTTTACGACTATTATGTACGACATTTTACAATTGAATGAAATGCTTGTCCCTGAGTTAAGAGACCTCGCAGAATCTCTTGAGATGAAATCTTATAAGAAGCTCAGCAAGCAAGATCTTATATATAAGATCTTAGATGAACAAGCCATCGCTGGTAAGTCAGTAGAAACTAAAGCTACACCTGAGGAAAAACCTAAAAGAGGAAGATCTGCAGCCAAGAAAGAACCAAAACCAAGGGCCAGGAAAGAACCTAAAGAAGAAGCAAAGAAGGAAGAGAATAAGGAAAAAGAGGTCGTTGCAGAGACAGCAGTCGAAGATAAGCCTGCACCTAAAGAAGAGAAACGCGTTGGGTCTGAAAAAAGAGATAATCGCAATAGAGATAGAGGTGGAGATCGCGATAGAAATCGAGACAATAGAGATAACCGAGATAGAGGAAGAGATAAAAGAGAGCCTAAGCAAGAAAAGAAAAAGAAGTTCAATGTTGAGTTAGAAGGCATGATAGAAGGCCAAGGAATCTTAGAAATGATGCCAGATGGTTATGGATTTTTAAGATCAAGTGATTATAACTACCTCACTTCTCCTGATGACATATATGTATCCCCTTCACAGATCAGACTATTTGGTCTCAAGACAGGAGATACAGTCCAAGGTGCGATTAGACCTCCAAAAGAAGGAGAGAAGTACTTTGCTTTGTTGAAAGTATCATACATCAATGGATTAGAGCCAAGTGCGATCAGAGATCGCGTTCCATTTGACTATCTAACGCCACTGTTTCCTACTGAGAAGTTCACATTAACTTCAAGAGAGGATGGGAAGGACTATGGCAATAGGATGATAGACTTGTTTGCTCCTATCGGTAAAGGGCAAAGAGGCCTTATTGTAGCTCAACCCAAGACTGGTAAGACATTCTTACTCAAAGATGTTGCTAATGCCATTGCTGCTAATCACCCTGAGTGTTACCTCATCGTATTGTTAATAGATGAACGACCAGAAGAGGTAACAGATATGAAGAGAAGTGTGCGTGCTGAAGTCATCTCATCAACATTTGATGAACCAGCTGACAATCACGTGCGTGTGGCCAATATAGCTATTGAAAAAGCAAAGAGACTGGTCGAGTGCAATCATGATGTTGTTATACTTCTTGATTCTATAACTAGATTAGCAAGAGCATACAATACTGTAGCACCTGCCAGTGGTAAAGTATTGTCTGGTGGTGTAGAAGCCAATGCATTGCAGAAGCCTAAGAAATTCTTTGGTGCAGCTAGAAAAATAGAAAATGGCGGCTCCTTAACAATACTTGCCACTGCTCTTACTGATACGGGTTCGAGGATGGATGAAGTGATATTTGAAGAATTCAAGGGTACTGGTAACATGGAGTTACAGTTAGACAGAACGTTGGCTAACAAGAGATTATATCCATCTATAGATCTCACTCGCTCAAGTACACGTCGCGAAGAATTGTTGATGGACGACGCTATGCTCAAGCGTATGTTCATATTGAGAAAGCATCTTGCTGACATGAAAGCAGATGAGGCGATGCAGTTCTTGCGCAAGCATATGCTGGGAACCAAGACCAATGAAGAGTTCTTGGTAGCCATGAATAATTAATATTTTCGTTACGCTAAGCTTGGAGGCATAAGATTATAGGAGTATCTTTGCGCTCCATTTGTAAATAAGGAACTTCTCGTTATGAAACGTACATTTCAACCATCCAATAGAAAAAGAGCCAACAAGCATGGCTTCAGAAGTCGTATGAGCGATAAGAGTGGACGTACGGTATTGGCAAGTAGAAGAGCCAAAGGTCGTAAGAAGCTCACTGTCTCTGACGAGAAATATACTAAGTAAGTAGATCTAATATCCTGTAGCTCTGAGCAGCTATATCATACGATTGTCTATTATCCACCGCTCAGTTCATCTTGGTTATCTTAAGACTTAGTGCTTAAGGATTATTTGCTTTTCTTTGATAAGAGATGACATATACTTCAACATCTGAATCTTTTGGCAAGAAAGAAAGGCTAAAATCCCGAGCGATTATTCAGCAATTATTTCAGACTGGATCATCCCTATTTGTTTTCCCATTGAAGCTTATCTACACACATGTCGATTATGAATCTATAGATGCCTATGAGTTTAAGGTCGGCGTCACAGTGCCAAAGCGCAATCATAAAAAGGCATGGCAGCGTAATCTTCTAAAAAGGAGAATCCGTGAAGCGTATCGTCAAAACAAACCGGTCATTGAAGAGCGTCGAGATAAATCCAAACGTTATGCTCTTATGTATATTCTTGTCGACCAAAATATCACTGAATATCATCAGATTGAAAAGGCGATGATTAAACTTAATGCGAAGCTCATCAATAAAATATCCAAAGTCCATGACTAATTTTTATAAAGGGTTGTCAAGCTGTTTTCTAATTCTACTTTTTGCATTGATTAGCTCACCATCAGAAGGGCAGATATTTTTTCAGTACGAACAAGCCAACAGTCTTAAAGTACAAAAGTATCAGGCAGGTGATATCATAACATTTAGATTAAAGCAATTTGGTGATGAGTGGATTACTGATGACATATTACAGATTGTCCCAGAAGACAATTCGCTTGTCTTCTATGATCAAATCGTTCAATTAGATGAATTCACACATTTTCAATACGACAGGCCTTGGGCAAAATTAACTGGGACTTCGCTTATGACATTTGGAGCGTCATGGCTGATATTTGGTGGCGCTATAGAAGGTTTGAGGCGTATCGATGCTATTGATACCCAATACGAATTTGGGACAGATACAGCCATAATAGGCATATCAACAATTGTCACAGGATACTTGACTCAGAAGTTGTGGGGCAAGGCAATCAAAAAAATGAATAAAAGAAATAGAGTAAGGATCGTAGATGTCAGATTTTAATCTTAGTTCTATCTTAAAAATTGAAATAGTAAATTATAACAATAGTATTTCTATCGCCTCCTCATAACCTTGTAGTCCTTTACCTATGATAGAAGCTTTAGCCACCGACTTGATATAAGAGTGATGTCTAAATTCTTCTCTTTCGTAAATATTTGATATGTGTACTTCTACTACAGGTGAAGTAATCGCAGAAACGGTATCTGCTATCGATATCGAAGTATGTGTATAACCTGCAGGGTTAAGGACAATTCCATCTATCTCAAATCCTACTTCTTGCAATTTGTCAATAAGCACTCCTTCATGATTAGATTGAAAATAAGTGAGATTGATATCAGAATACTTTGATTTCAATTCTATGAAAAAATCTTCGAATGTTTTAGTCCCATATATCTCAGGTTCTCGAACACCAAGTAAGTTTAGATTAGGGCCATTTAGAATTAAAATAGACTTCATGTTGAGTAGATCAATTGACCACGTCTGACAAAAACTTTATCCTAACCAGTTGTATCTCGTCTATGGTGATGTCTTCTTCTTTCAATTCTGTGAAAGCATCTTCTATAGATTCAGAATCAGCATCACCAAAGTACTCATAGATATCATCTATAACATCTTCATCAATCTGATCCTCCAAATAATAATTGATATCCAACTTAGTACCTGAACCGACAATTATATTAAGCTCGTCTATGAGTTCTTCAAAACTCATATGACTTGTTGTAGCGATATCTTCC
>CAZRXJ010000111.1:0-6574 GCA_964604025.1 uncultured Saprospiraceae bacterium
GAACCTTGAATGACGGTACCAAAAACCGTAGTGTTACCATTACACCATGGGTCATTTTCTCTACTCATCTTAAAAGGACATGACTGCCCTATTTTTGAATAGAGGCGCAAAATTATACTTTTTTCAATCCTTTGTAAAGATTAATCTGAAAATTTTAGCCACTACTTATGGGTATCTCTATGCACAGCTGGTTAATATGATATATTTTCGCGATCAAATTTTTTTATACCATGCAAAAGATATTATGTCTCATCGCTT
Source organism: uncultured Saprospiraceae bacterium (assembly GCA_964604025.1). Lineage (GTDB taxonomy): Bacteria > Bacteroidota > Bacteroidia > Chitinophagales > Saprospiraceae > JAJRXG01. The sequence goes on from CAZRXJ010000111.1 coordinate 259, forward strand.
TTTTCGCTTGTCTATCGGTCACGACAGTTAGCAGCCAATCCAACATTGATACCACAAGCTATAGTATAGGTATGAGCTTGGGTCAACGCTTAAGTAACCAAGGTGCGAAAGGTCTTGATTATGCAAGTCTCATAGCTGGGATCAGAGACGTAATAGAGAAAGGTGAGGTAAAATTAGATCGCAGTTATAGCGATAGTTTAAACTATGTATATTTTCAAAATCAAAGAAACGACATGTCCGAAAATGTAAAGAAAGAAGGAGAAGACTTCTTATTAGAAAATGGTAAAAGACCAGAAGTGACCACAACAGCGAGTGGCCTTCAATATGAGGTGCTTACGCCTGCTGAAGGACCAAAACCAGCAAATACTGCAAGTGTAACTGTACACTATGTAGGTAAGTTACTAAACGGTGAAATGTTTGACAGCAGTGTTGATCGAGGCGAACCGATAAGCTTTCCGCTCAATAGAGTCATCGCTGGGTGGACCGAAGGTCTTCAACTGATGAGCGCTGGCGCTAAATATAGATTCTTCATACCTCAAGATCTAGCATATGGTAGTCGTGGAGCAGGTGCTGCCATACCGCCTTATTCTGCGCTGATTTTTGACGTGGAGCTATTGAGCTTCTAATTATTGAATTTTATAGTATAACTATATGAAGAACTACGTTGAGGTGTCTTTTTTGTAACCTCCTTTTTAGTAGTGATCGTATAAGAAAGCTGAGTCTTGGAACGGGGCTCAGCTTTTTTCTTTGATACTGGCTTTTCTTTCGGTAGCCTAAAGCGGATATTAATATTTTTATGAAATAAGATCTTTCCCTTTCTCACTTTGCTATCAACATCAAACTCTAGTAAAGAGACTACTCTTTGCGCTTCTTCATCACAGCCACTCCCCAGACCACTCTTGATCTTAGATCCTGTTACTTTGCCCTTGTAGTTGATAGCCAGTCTAATGACTACTGTACCCTCAACTTTATTTTTCAAAGCTTCTGGTGGATACTTAAGGTTTTCTCCTATGAACTTGCTCATCGCCTTAGGGCCACCCCTATAAATGGGTTTAGGAAGGAAATTTTTAGGTTTGCGTTCACGTTGCATGAAGTAGGAGTGTGTTTCTATATATTCTTAAGAGCAAATATGAAGATAGCTTTTAGATTTGTAGTAAGATGCCCGCATTTTAAAATGATATAATAATCTAATATGAGAAGTTTAATTATACTCTTTTTATACATCGCCCTTGGCACATGTCTTATAGGCCAGACAGATGTTATCATTTCTGAAAAGGAAAAAACAGTCAGCGTCAATATCAATCAAGATGATAAAGGTCTTCGTACAGTCACTGTTACAACTACAGAAGATGGAGAAGAAAAAATAATCGAGTGGACAGATAATGGTGTTATCCCTGATGATATCAAGAAAAAGCTTGAAGCTGAGCAGATTGACATCGCATTCTTAAAAGAAGGAGATGCCTCCGAGATAAGGTTAGAAGTGGATAATGATATCGAAGTTGAGGAGCACTCTGGTAGAGCCAAGAAGGTCGTAATCAAAAAGAGTGAAAATGGTGATGTAGAGAGATTAGAATGGGATGGCTCCGGAGACATGCCTACAGATATAAAAGAACTACTCGAAGAACATGATATCGATATAGATGAACTCCATGAAGAGCATGATGGTGATGGACCTCGACGCAAAAGAAAAATGCGTATCGCAAAAGAAGAGCATAAAACGATGGGTCGTAAATCCAGAGCAAAAGGTCGTCAGTTGAATAAAAATCACCGTGAGCAATATAAAATCATAACCAAAGATGAAGATGGCAATGAAAAAGTAATGGAATGGGACGGAACTGGTGAGATGCCTGAAGACATGAAAGAGCTGGAAGGCGAAATCAATGTATTCAAATTAGATGGCAAAGGTAAAAAAGGCGGCCGTCGAGGATCAAGAATGATGTTCATAGCTGATGATGATGTCAAGTTATCTGATGCATATATGGGTGCCCAGATAGAATCAACCGACAACGGTGCTCGTATTATAGATGTTATGAAAGATAGTCCTGCGGATAAAGCAGGATTAGAAAAAGGAGATATAGTTCAGAAGGTCAATGGTGCCAGAGCAAGATCTATGGATGGACTTTTATCTATTCTTAATTTTTTCGATCCTAATGATACTGTTGAACTTAACGTATTGAGAGATGGTAAAGAAAAGAGCATGAAGATGACACTGGGCAAGAGGCCAGATGCTTATAGATAATCCGCAAGTTCTAATTATAAAAAAGCAGGTATTATATGTATATATTACCTGCTTTTTTAATTGTATTTTTTTTAAAAATAGGATGATAGATACTTAAGAATTATAAGCACTCATCGTATGAGTAAGTCCGATAGCAGCAAAACTCATAGCCATGTCTGATCCGGTTTTTATAATTTCTGGAAGTTTGTTTTTTTCATTATCTGACCACTTTCCTAAGACAAAGTCTATCTGTTGACCTTTGTGAAAGTCGTCACCTATACCCATGCGAAGACGTGCATACTTTTGCCCGATCGTAGCATTGATATCTTTGATACCGTTATGACCGCCATCACTACCCTTGCCTCTTAATCTGATTCTTCCAAATTCAATATTCAAATCATCAACTATAACAAGAAGGTTTTCAGGTTTTATTTTTTCTTTTTGTAACCAGTAGTTGACAGCCTTTCCACTTAGATTCATATAAGTACTGGGTTTGAGAAGAATCAAGATTCGACCTTTGTGTTTTATACTTGCTATAGCCCCTTGCGTTACAGGCTTGAACGAGACATTTTTTTGACCTGCCATGAAGTCAACTACATCGAAGCCTATGTTGTGACGAGTATTGTCATATTCGCTACCGATATTTCCAAGTCCAACTATAAGATATTTCATATCTGGATCTATAGTTATTTGATCTTTTGATTTGCGCTTCTTCCAAATATTAAAGAACCACATATGGCGACATTTTTGTTCTTTAAATTACAATTTCTTTACTAGGCCATCACAGAATACAACTCTTCTTTTAACCCTTTCACTTTATCTGATCTGATGTACTCATCAAATATCATCAATTGATCTATCATTCCATTGGGAGATATCTCTACAATTCTATTACATGCAGTATCCAACAATTGATGATCATGTGAAGTCATGATTAGACTTCCTGGAAACTCCTTAAGGGCATTGTTAAGTGCAGTGATTGATTCAAGATCAAGATGGTTAGTAGGCTCATCAAGTAGTAAAAAATTAGGATTATTAAGCATGATCTTAGAAAGCATACATCTTACCTTTTCTCCTCCTGATAATACCCCAGACTTTTTATATACCTCTTCTCCTGAGAACAACATTCTGCCTAAGAATCCTCTTACAAATTGCTCATCCTTATCTTCAGAATATTGACGTAGCCAATCCATCAACTCAAGATTTTGGCTTGCGGTAAAGAATTCAGAATTTTCATTAGGGAGATAATCTTTAGTTATAGTCTGTCCCCACTCTATAGTACCAGAATCAGGCTCTTGAGCACCAGATAGAATCTCATAAAAGCTGGTAATAGCTGCTGACTCTTTAGAAAGAAGAGCGATCTTATCTCCCTTGTTCATCGTAAAACTCACATCAGCGAATAACACATGTCCAGCGTCATCTTTTTTTGATAAGTGTTCTACTTTCAGTATCTGGTCACCGATACTTCTCTCTGGCTGAAAATGTATAAAAGGATACTTTCTCGTAGAAGGCTTGATGTCATCTAAGCTTAGCTTTTCAAGTGCTTTCTTTCTACTGGTTGCCTGCTTAGACTTTGAAGCATTAGCTGAAAAGCGTTGTATGAACTCCATCATTTCCTTGCGCTTCTGCTCTGTCTTTTTGTTCTTGTTAGCCATCTGCTGAGCCATCAGTTGGCTGGACTCATACCAGAATGTATAGTTACCTGAGAAGATATTGATCTGCTTGAAATCCACATCAACCATATGTGTACAGACCATATCCAAGAAGTATCTATCATGAGATACGACAATAACTAGATTTTTAAATTCTGCTAAGAAGTCAGATAACCATGTTGCCGTCTCGGCATCGAGATCATTGGTCGGCTCATCCAAGAGTAAGATATCTGGTTCCCCAAATAATGCTTGCGCTAACAACACCTTTACTTTTTGAGGACCATTGAGTTCCTTCATCTGCTTATAATGATGCTCTTCTGCGATACCCATATTACTGAGTAATTCAGCAGCATTACTTTCTGCTTCCCAACCTCCCATCTCTCCATAAGTGTTTTCTAATTCTGCAGCCTTTAATCCATCTGCTTCTGATGCATCTGGATCCATGTAGATTGCATTTTTCTCAAGCATAATATCATACATGATCTTATGTCCCATCATTACACTATTGAGCACCGTCTCTTCTTCGTATTCAAAGTGATCCTGTTTCAATACAGCCATGCGCTTACCCGGTTCTATATTGACCTTGCCGCCTGAAGGATCTAGCTCTCCAGATAGTATCTTCAGAAAGGTTGACTTACCAGCGCCGTTGGCCCCGATAACTCCATAGCAATTACCTTTAGTAAACTTAAGATTTACCTCATCAAATAATACCCTCTTACCGTACTGAAGACTTATGTCAGAAACTGTGATCATCCTATCTTTTTCTTTTTGAAAACGAGTGCAAAACTAATATATCAACGGGAAAGATGCTGGATCAATCAGATTACTATAGTTATCTAAAAATGATTCCATCCCTGAGCCTTAAGAGGATGTATGGACCCTCCTGGTGTATGTAGCGTAAGCTTATCTTTCTTATCTACGATCTCTCCTATGATATGTACATCTGGCATATACTTGATCTTCTCGATGTCCATAGGATCAAGTGTGAACAACAGTTCATAATCTTCACCTCCGTTAAGTGCACATGTGATGGGGTCCATATTAAATTCTAGAGCCGCAGCTTTGGCTTCCTCGATCATCGGCACTTTAGCTTCTTCTATAAATGCTCCTACATCTGATTGTTTGCAGATATGCATAAGATCAGAACTTAATCCATCTGAAACGTCTATCATAGATGTTGGTACCAATTCTATTTTTTTAAAATACTCAATAGCCGCTTTATTGGCTTCTGGTTTAAGCTGTCTTTCTATCAGATATGTATGCTTAGACAATTCTGGTTCTATCGTTTTATCTGATAAGAATAGTTGCTTTTCTCTTTCCAATATTTGTAACCCCAGATATGCTGCACCGAGACTTCCTGTGACACACAATACATCACCCACTTGTGCTCCACTTCTATAAGAGATTGTTTGCTTATCAGATACTTGACCGATAGCGGTTACACTGATGACCATCCCTTTAAGGTTAGAAGTAGTATCACCGCCTACAAGATCAACATTGTAAAATGCGCAAGCGGTCTTTATCCCATCATATAACTCTTCGAGCGCTTCTACACTATACTTGCTTGAGATGGCGATAGACACAGTGATGTGTTGGGGAACAACATTCATCGCATAGATGTCTGATAAGTTGACCACTACTGATTTGTAACCGAGATGTTTTAGTGGACTATATCGTACATCAAAGTGAATTCCTTCAACAAGCATATCTGTAGAAATAACAGTATAGTCCCGCGCATTTTTTATAACTGCCGCGTCGTCTCCGATAGCTTTGATAGTTGACGGCAGCTTGGGTGTTATGGACTTAGTAAGATGATCTATGAGACCAAATTCTCCATATTCATTTACATCAGTGACTTTGCTTGTCTCGCTCATAGACAGATTTCAGTGTAATATCAGGGAACAAAAGTAGACAATAAATTATCACTCTTTGATATAATCAAATCTAGAGTCCTTAATCCAACCTCGTCTAACAAATCTCGATACTAAGGTGGCTTTCAATATTAACCAAGCATACTTCAATCCATTCACATAGGATATCTCATCTCCATAGAAAGTGGGAATGCTTATTTCTTTAATCCTTGCTTTGGTATCGATTAATTGAATTATAATCTCTGTATCAAAATCAAAGTAATCAGAGTTTTTCAATAAAGGAATCTTTCTCAAAGCAGCAACAGAAAATGCTCGGTATCCTGTATGAAATTCTGATAGTTGTTTACCCAACATCATATTTTGACAAGTGGTTAAGACTTGATTGCCTATCCATTTATATAATGGCATCCCGCCTTTTAAAGCTCTCTTTTTCTGCATCATCCGCGAACCCAAAACCACATCTGCATTTTCTAATAAAATGTCATCTAACATGTCAGGCAGATACTCGGGGGCATATTGTCCATCTCCATGAAGTAATACTACAGCATCGTATTTATTGTTAAAGGCATAGGTAT
>CAZRXJ010000112.1:0-6516 GCA_964604025.1 uncultured Saprospiraceae bacterium
CACTAGTATAAGTATACAGATTACCAAATTCATCAAAATCTCCGACATAGGTGCGACCCGTAAAATTTGAAATTTTACCAAGATCAGTTTCTTTGCCCTTATTATTAATCCTCCAAAGCCTTACCCCATCAGAAGCTGACTTTATACCGTAGATGTAACCATCTTGAACATTAAAGCCAGCTCCGTTATATGAGCCACTTGCAGTACCTATGGATTCATATGTTCCTGTTAAAGGATCAAGTTTTTTTAGCGTTGATGTGATGACTTGATACAAGGTATTAGTGCAAGTAAATGCATCTGTACACGTAGATGACCCATAACACTCAGTGTCTGCACAATCGATAAATCCGTCATTGTCATCGTCAAGACCGTTTCCACAATCTGCCTCTTGTGCTGACGCACAAAGAGAGCAGACTATGAAGCATGTTAGCATCAGTATTTGGGAGTTGTATATACGAGTCATTTTTCAATTGGTTTATGGCAAAGGTCATTTCTATTTATATTGTGATCGTTGTTATTTCTATTTTTAGTGTGTTCTACTCTTTTTTCTGTAGTCGATCCACTTCTTTTAATTTTTTCGTTAGGCTCTACATTATGATAAAGAACTCGTGAGTCTACTTAAGAACCTATGCATCATTACTTATACCTCATAATGACGATCTATTTGTACATTTGTCCTTCTTGAAAACAAACAATAAAATTTTTCTATGAAATGGCTATTTAGGATTCTACTGACTATTCTATTCATTCTTGTACTCGCATTTTTATTTGTATTTTTTTACCTGAAGGGGGATGCTGCGGTACCATATGATCAGCCTGACCCGATACCGGTTACAGTACCCACATTTTCGAGCGTTTCTTTAGATTTTGTAGAGAACTTTTATGAGCCAGACCATTTGCCTTTTATGGGTAGTGCGATTATAGATGTAGACGGAGATGACATACCAGAATTGTGGTTAGGGGGCGGTAAAGATCAGGTGGATGGATTATTCCGATATTCTGATGGTGCTTTCGTCAATATAACTGAAGAATGGAAACTCGATGATAAGCCAGCAGCCGCACATTCTTATGGTGCAGTATCATGGGATATGGATGGTGATGGAGACCAAGATCTTCTTGTATGTCGACCTGATGATGTCTACATGTATAGTAATCTCGGCAGCTCATTTGCACCAGCGAAGGCACTCAACGTTCCGCTTAATGAAAAGTCGGTTCCCTTGTCACTAACACTAGGAGATATAGACAGTGATGGCTTGGTGGACATGTTTGTAAGTGCATATATCGCTCAAGCATTTGTAGAGGGCCAGACTATATTTACTGATATGAGCTATGGTGCTTCTAGCTTAATGATGAAGAATCAAGGAGATGGAAGTTTTCGAAATATAACTGCGGAAGCTGGACTCACATATGTTCACAATACTTTTGTAGCAGTAATGGTTGATCTCGATGGGAACAATACGCTTGACCTTGTTGTGTCACATGATACTGGTGAGATGAGAACTTATAAAAATGATGGCAGTGGGAGATATACCATGATGAACAATCCAATAACCAACCACTTCGCCTATCCTATGGGCATCTCAGTGGCAGATTATAATAATGATGGCAGGCCTGATTTATTCGCAAGTAATGTAGGAACCACTATGCCCAGAGCACTTCTTAAAGGAGATCTTGATGCAGAGCAAGAGAAGAAATTTATAACAGAGTGGATCTTATTGAAAAATGAAGGCGGATTTAACTTTTCTAATGTTGCCAAAGAAGCTCAAGTGGCAGATTTCGAATTTGGTTGGGGTTCAATATTTCAAGATTTTAATTTAGATGGATTACAGGATTTGTCAGTTGTAGAGAATTATGTTTCCTTGCCTAATTTCAAATTAGTCAAATTACCTGGAAGGTTTCTGCTCAATACTCCTGATAACAAGTTTGTTGCAACAGGAAAAGCATCTGGAGTTACTAATCCTTACTATGGTATCAGCCCAGTGTCAGCGGATTTTAATAATGATGGTTACCCTGATCTGGTTTTTGCCAATCTCGCTGGCCCTTCTAAGGCATTTATTAATGACGGTGGAGATCAAAATTTTGTAAAAGTAAAATTAGAAAATACAGCACACGCCATGGGTGCGAAAGTAGTTATTACAAAAAATAATGGACAAGCCTTAACGGACTGGTTGATCACTGGTGAAGGGCTGTCAAGTGATCAATCTCATACGCTTGTATTTGGCCTTGATAGCAACCAATCAGTTGCAAAGATAGATGTTCACTATACAGATGGAAAACATGCCATGATAGCTACTCCAGAAGTTAACACCATGGTATATGTGCCTGATAGCTTATCTATGACAACCGCTGAATTAACGCAAGAATAATTTTGATCACTTGTTCAGTACGATAGATTCTGTTGATCATGTTGAGCGCTGGCAGTTGTAGACAGACCAATTGTGATACTCACGTATCTGATTGATTGCTACCTTGTGATCTTAAGGTTTTATCCATTTAAGGTATCATTGATATGAGTGTAGATTATGATCGTCAACAGTCTTATTGGAAGGCTAGTCTCAGGTATCTTGTCATACTGTCTTTTTTATGGTTCTTTGTTTCTTTGGCACTACCTATCCTCTTCGTCAACGAACTCAATCACATAAAGATAGGTGGTGTTCCGCTTGGTTTTTGGTTCTCAACACAAGGCTCTATGATGGTGATGGTTATATTATTATTCATCTATGTGGCTCTCATGAACAGATTGGATAAGAATTATGACTTTGATGAAGAATAATCTTGTAGTAAGAGTATCTTAATGAGCACATTTCAACTGACCATCCTTTTTGTAGGTTCTACATTCTTACTTTATGCTTTTATAGCATGGCGTAGTAAGGCCAATAGTACAAAGGACTTTTATGTTGCAGGAGGTAGTGTCTCACCTGTGGCTAATGCGATGGCCACTGCGGCAGACTTTATGTCCGTCGCTACCATGTTGTCAGTACCAGGATTAGTGGCAGCTGTCGGGTACGATGCGACACCATATCTCATTGGCCCCGCTGGTGGTTTTTTTCTTTTAGGGATATTGATAGCTCCTTACCTTAGAAAGTTTGGCAAGTTTACAATTCCTGATTTTATAGGGGATAGATATTATTCGCATACTGCAAGAACGATAGCAGTGCTATGTGCATTGATTATAACGACTACTTATCTGGCAGGACAGATGCGCGGAGTGGGTGTTGTATTTTCAAGATTCCTTGAAGTATCAATAGAACTTGGCGTTGTAATTGGAGCATTTATAGTGTTTTTGTATGCTGTCTGGGGCGGTATGAAAGGTATAACTTATACACAAGTAGCACAGTTCTGTGTCTTGTCTTTTGCTTTTTTAATTCCTATAATATTTCTATCAATACTACTGACCAATAATGCTCTTCCATGGATCAGTTGGGCTGGACAGACGACCGGTGAGGAAGTATTTTTATTAGACAAGTTAGATGGTCTGAATGAAGAATTTGGTTTTAAAGCATTTACTGCTCAAGGAAGATCGACGCTAGATTTGTTTTGTCTATCCGTCTCATTGATGGTAGGTACAGCTGGGATGCCTCATATCATTATCAGATACTTTACTGTACCCAAAGTGAGCGATGCTCGCAGATCCGTGGCTTATACACTTTTGTTTATCGGTTTAATATTTACTGCTACTGCTCCCTTGTCTGCCTTTGCTAGAACATACATGTTGGAAGCGCTTAATGGCTTACCATACAACAATGTACCGGACTGGTTTAGAACTTGGGAACAGACTAAGCTTATCACATTCAATGATCTCAATGGAGATGGAATAATACAATTTGTAGGTGGTGCTGATAATGAATTAGCGATTGACTTTGATGTTACTTTCTTGGCTATTCCTCAGATCGCTAATCTTTCTAATTGGGTTGTGGCACTTGTAGCAGCTGGTGCCCTTGCGGCAGCTTTAAGTACAGCTGCTGGTCTGTTGTTAGTGTTCTCTTCATCAGTGTCTCATGATCTTGTCAAAAAACAATTAAAGCCTAACATTTCTGAACAATCAGAATTGAATATTGCCAGACTATGTGCAGCAGGTGCCGTAGTAATAGGAATATATTTTGGTATTAATCCACCAAGTTTTATAATAGAAACTGTAGCTCTTGCATTTGGCATTGGATCTGCAACATTCTTTCCAGCTATATTTTTGGGCATATTTTTTAAAAGCATCAATAGAGAAGGCGCTATAGCTGGTATGTTGGTAGGCCTTGTGTTTTCGCTTTCCTACATTATCTATTTCCAATTTATGGATGGTGATAAGGAGCATCTGCTTTTAGACATCTCAGCGCAAGGGATTGGTACCATAGGGATGGTTCTTAACTTTATAACCAGCATTGTGGTTAGTAGGTTTTATAAAGATACACCACAGGAGATTCAAGACCTTGTCGAAAGTATCAGATATCCGAAATCGCCAGGAGAGGCACTTCGAAAGTAAATTGTAATTACTCATTTGTAATTTACAATTCAAACTTTATCCCTTGAGCCAACGGAAGCGTCGTGCCATAGTTGATCGTGCATGTCTGTCTTCGCATGTATGCCTTCCAAGCGTCTGATCCACTTTCTCGTCCACCACCAGTCTCTTTCTCTCCACCAAATGCTCCTCCGATCTCAGCACCTGACGTACCTATGTTAACATTAGCAATACCACAGTCAGAACCGTTGAAAGACAAGAAGTGTTCAGCTTCCCTTACATTAAGCGTGAAGATAGCAGATGATAATCCTTGTGGAACATTGTTTTGAATTTCGATAGCATTTTCTAATTTGTCGAAAGACATGATATACAAGATAGGAGCGAAAGTCTCATGCTTTACAATCTCCATATCTGAATTGGCTTCGATGATAGTTGGTTTTACATAACAATTAGATTCATAACCTGGGCCTGTCAATACTTCATCTCCACATAACACCTTGCCACCTTGTTCAACTGCTACTTTAATTGCATTTTTATAATTGTCAACAGCATCTTGGTCAATGAGTGGACCCACATGATTATTTTGATCCAATGGATCTCCGATTCTTAATTGTTCATAAGCATTCACTAACTTATTCTTCAGGTCTTCATAGTTGTCCTTATGGATAATCAATCTTCTTGTAGAGGTGCATCTCTGTCCACAAGTACCCACTGCACCAAAAACAATGGCTGGGACAGCATGACTTAAATCAGCATCTTTACTTACGATGATAGCATTGTTGCCACCGAGTTCTAGTATTGATTTTCCAAATCTCTTAGCTACGGCCTGAGCAACATTTTTACCCATTCGAGTAGATCCTGTAGCAGATATAAGTGCCACTCGGGTATCCTCACTCATTGTAGCACCTACTTTTCTATCGCCACATACTAGTGAAGATATGCCCTCAGGAAGATCGTTGGCTATCAGAACTTCAGTCATGATCTTTTGACAAGCGATCCCAGAAAAAGGTGTTTTCTCTGATGGCTTCCAGATACATACATTGCCACAGATCCAGGCCAATGCCGTATTCCAAGACCAGACGGCAACTGGAAAGTTAAAAGCAGATATAATACCTACTACACCCAATGGATGCCATTGTTCCATCATCCTGTGATTAGGTCTTTCAGAATGCATCTGCAATCCGTATAGCTGTCTTGATAAGCCTACTGCAAAATCACATATGTCAATCATCTCTTGTACCTCTCCAAGTCCTTCTTGAAGGCTCTTGCCCATCTCATAACTCACTAGACTTCCAAGTGCCTGCTTATTTTCCCTGAGTTTATCACCAAATTGTCTAACGATCTCACCTCGTGCAGGAGCGGTCATGCTACGCCAAAAACCAAATGCATCTTGCGCCTCTCGTATAACCTTGTTATAATCTTCAGTTGAAGCCAAGTTAAGAGTGCCGATGTCTTCACCATCAACTGGTGATGTGATGGTGACTGATGGTCCGTTTCCTTCCCAGTTTTTTGTCCCTGTAGAAACAGCATGATAAGGGGCTGTAATGCCTAGATTGCTGATGATATGCTTCATGATACTTTCTTCTTGTAGATTCTGTATACTCGTACATACAAATGTAACCAATTGAGTGGAGTCAATGATTGAACAATTAACTGTAGATGTGCCAGGACTATTTTATTTCTTTGTATTCAGGAATAGTAGAGTTTAGACTATCAATGACCTTTAGCTCAGGTGTCATACTCACATAACCTCAAAAACAACATAAACTCAACAACATTAAGTCATGAATCCAAATCAACGTCAAAACATACATATCGGCTTAGCAGTAGAAGTCATAAAGAAGCAAGATCAGAGATCAGGAATATTAACATGGGGTATCGTCAAGCGGATACTCACCAAGTCATCAAGCCATCCATATGGTATAAAAGTTATGCTTCAATCTGGTGAGGTCGGAAGGGTAAAAAACATACTAGATGCAGTTGATCATTGACAACTATTTTCTTTTTATCAATCACTATTGAGTACCACCATTCCTTTTCATACTTTTGCGCCCACAAACGATATA
>CAZRXJ010000113.1:0-6421 GCA_964604025.1 uncultured Saprospiraceae bacterium
GATGAGACGAAACGTAAAGTAACCTGTTCCCGCACCAATATCTGCTATGACCTTTCCTTCTATATCTCCAATTTTTTCAATAACTAATTCTGGCTTTTGCCAAGCATAACGTCGTTTTTCCTTTGCCGGAAGTGGTTTTGACTTAACTTCTTCAACCGATGTCTCAACAAGTCGATCTTCTATACTTGGAGTTGGGCTGGTATTATAGCACGACCATAAGAGCACCATTGAACAAAAAAGAAGATTAGTCGATCGTTTCATCTTAACAAATGTAACGAACGAAAGTCTCCAGACGTAAAAAGTTAATTACAATTCTTCATAGATCACCTCAATAATCTTCTCCATCTGTGCCCTTAGCTGCCGATTAGAATTATGACCATTGGCTATTAATGAAATAAATAGCTCCTGATTGGTTGAGGTTTTGATAATTCCTGCATAGGCTTGTACATTGTTGATAGAACCAGACTTTAGCCAAGATGACTTCTGAGCTTTATATCCATTTAAGAATCGTCTGACACTACCTTGTTGACCAACCTTAGGTATATATTGCTTAAGTTGATCGAGTCCTAACTTCTTATGCTGCACCCTTAAGAAAGAGGTCATGAACTTAGGGCTGATGCGATTTCTCGAAGAAAGACCACTGCCATCTTCTATTCGTATCCCCGAGATATCTAATCCTTCATCACTTAAGTATTTCTCAAGTGTGCTTGCAGCACTTGTGTAAGACCCTTGATGTCCATCTGATGTTCCTATTAACTTAAAGAATGCTTCACAAAAGAGATTGTTGGAAGTGTAGTTTGCATATTTCACCATATCTGACAATGGTTCAGATACAATTATACCCAGTAGTTGAAGCGCTGCTTTCTGATCCTGCACAACGTTAATATCGTTGGCTTTTATTGAAGCATCATTCAATGCTCGGCGGATGTGATATGCTCCAAATAAACCGGGATTAGGTATTGCACCTTTAATGGTAAAGAGGTCATTCCCAGGAGGAATAGTCCCATCAACCCATCTGTTATTAGCATATGGGTTACCATATATGTAGGCATTGTCTCCTGATCCCTTTGCGCCCGTTAATACATTATTATCAATAACTAGATCCCTGACAACAGGTCTGATCGCATGAATATCGGTAAGGGTTGACGAAGATAGCTGCCTAGAAAAATCTAAGTAATAGAAATTCTCATGGATACTAAATCCCCATGCTCCAGAAGTATAATAGTTAGTCAAATCATCCCATGCCCAGCTTGGATGTATTGCTACTCTGTCAAATATGCTATCATCAATCAGTACAGCTCCATCTATACAAGTTATACCCTGAGCTTTTACCCACCCAACAATCTCATTCAGAACTGCATTAAAATTATTAATCTCTCCATCATGAGGACTACCCAGCGATGGATCTCCAGAACCTATGATCATTAAGTCACCTTCTAATGTTCCATCCTTAAGTATAGTCCCAGTATATCCTATTTGAGTTCGATATCTAAACGTTGGGCCTCGCATATCGACAATTGATAGTGTGGTTATTAACTTGAATGTCGATGCAGGTATCAATCTATAATTAGGCTGATAAGCATAAACTTCACGACCTTCTTGATCAACAACACTGATACCGAACTGCGCATTTTCAGAATTTGGTGAGTTGATTATATCTATGATATCTTGCTCGAATTGAGCAAAAAGATGAACCGCACAACACACAAGAATAGAGAGAATCGTGGATCTTGTTGCTGTCACCATCTACTTGATCTATTGATAAGCTATGTTAAATAATGCATCTCCGTTGTGTACGACAGATGCATTGTTATGACCGATTATATATCCTTCTTTTTTAGAGATGATTCTCTTGGTTCTATCTCCGTGAGGTGAGTGAATCACGCCCAGTTGTTCTCCTTTTGTTATATGCGCTCCAGACTGTTGTGTCCAAGTGAACAAACCAGCTTCTGATGATCTAACCCAGCCGGTAGACTTAAAGAACTTCGATTCATGGTTGATGGCTGGAGCGTCAGATATCATATTAAGTGACTTCAGTGTACGCTTTATACCTGCTATACCCATCTCAATAGAAAAACCATCTAATCTGACCGACTCCCCAGCTTCGTAGACCAGGACTGAGATATCCATGAGATTAGCCGTCTTGCGAAATGACTTCGTTATCCATGGTTTTTCAATAATAAATGGAGCTCCAAAAGAACTTGCTAATTCAAGCGCTCTCTTATCTTTTTTACTATATCTAATCTGTGGATAGTTATATCGTTCTGCACCTCCTGTATGCAAGTCTATCGCAATATCTACATTGGGTAAGACTTTCTTGGTCAATACAGAGGCTGTCCTGGAGGCCAAGCTCCCTATAGCAGAACCTGGGAAGCTCCGATTTACATCTTTTCCGTCAGGGACATCTCTACTATAATTGATAAACCCAAAGACATTCAACAATGGTATAGCGATAACACTTCCTGCTTTCAACGTCTCTAGCATCTTGTCCTCAAGTATTCTTCTTATGATCTGGACACCATTGATCTCATCTCCATGAACCCCACCCATCAAGAGGACTGTAGGTCCGGGTTGGCTTGCGCGAAATACATATGACTGTATATTAATTCGATTGCCAGAAGGTAATCGACTTACGAACAGATCAACCTGCTCTTTTTCTCCTGGTCCGATAGACGCCCGATCAATGATTAGGGGTTTGTGCTTCATATTGACTGTGCTTTTACTAAGCGCTCCGCAAATTGGATAATTTTTTTCGCAATATCTACCTTCGTAGTGGTTTCTATCCCTTCTAAGCCAGGTGAAGCGTTGACTTCAAGTACCAGTGGTCCTCTATCAGATCTTAGCATATCTACGCCCGCTACTGATAGGCCAAGTATCTTAACTGCTTCCAATGCTACTTTTCTCTCTTCTTCTGATATCTCGGCAATCGCAGCATGACCACCCCGATGTAGGTTGGACCTAAACTCTCCTTCTTGCGCAGATCTCTTCATCGATGCTACTACCTCCTCTCCAACAACAAATATTCTAATATCTTCACCCGAGGACTCCTTGATAAACTCTTGTAATAGAACTTTTTGCTTTAGTCCATAGAAGGCTTCCATCATTGACTCCATAGATCGGGCATCGTCAGCCTTTAATACACCTAAACCGTGTGTGCCACTCTTGAGTTTGATGATCTTTGGGAAAGACTCAATCTTATGATGAAGTAAGTGAAACTGGCTATAATTATTGACTAACAATGTCTTCGGGACCGGTATGCCTTTATGAGAAAGAATCTGCATACAACTCAGTTTGTCTCTCGTCCTAAGCAATGACTCAGCATGAAGTATGGTGGAGACACCCATGCTCTCAAATTGTCTTATAACTGCTGAACCATAAGAGGTTACGGTATTTCCGATGCGAGGGATAATAACATCATAACCTCGTAACGGTTGTCCATGTACAAATATGGCATTGCGTTCATTGTCTATCAAAAGATCGCAATGCATGTGGTCGACTACACGAACAAAATGTTTTCGCCTACGAGCAGCGTTGAATAGACTTCGTGTGCTGTAAAGCTCTCCGTTTCTTGAAAGAATGATGATCCTCATAACTCTATTAAAATCGGTTTAAGTTATCTATTTAGACTCTAAATACAGCTATTTGTAACTACATTACATTCAGATAGATGATAAAAAAAGATAATATCTGAAATTAAAACTTTTATGGGTGATGAATCGTCTTCTATTCCTCCAACTCAGCTTAACAATAAAAAAGTAATACGAGCATGGGCATTATTTGATTGGGCTAATTCTGCTTATTCATTAGTCATATCTACAGCTATATTTCCTATTTATTTTTTAGCAGTATCACCAGATGAGGTCAACATATTGGGCAGCCTATTCCCAGATACTTCTGTATTATCCTATTCTATAAGTATCGCATATATATTGATCGCGCTGCTGGCTCCTCTTTTAGGGGGAATCGCAGATGCTGGTAACAAAAGACTCAAGTTCCTCAAGATATTTACCATACTAGGGAGTATCGCTTGCATGGCTCTTTACTTGTTTACAGAAAATCCTATCGGTGTCTTGGGAAAGATTCCATTTTTATGGGTCGGAACGATAGCGTTTATACTTTCAACGATTGGATATGCGGGAAGCCTTATTTTTTATGATGCCTACTTACCTTCTATAGTAAGCAAAGACAAGTATGACGATGTCAGTGCAAAAGGATATTCTTATGGTTATGTTGGCAGTGTCATATTACTGGTTATCATCTTATTCATAAGTGCAAAACCAGAGCTATTTGGAATCTCAACTGACGATTCTTCTGAACCTTATAGAATCGGATTTATCCTTGTAGGTATATGGTGGTTAGGATGGTCACAATATACCTTCAGACATCTTCCAAAAGATAAAGAGATTATAAAACAAAAAAGATTGCTCCACAAAGGCTATCTTGAAATGAAATCAGTGTTTCAAGAATTAAAAAGCAAGCCTAATCTTCAGCGATTTCTTTATGCATTCTTTTTTTATAGTGCTGGGGTCAACACTGTAATCTATCTAGCAACGGCGTTCGCGGACAAAGAACTAAATTTTTCAACTTCAGAGAATATCATAACTGTACTTATCCTTCAATTAGTAGCTGTCTTTGGCGCGTTAGGATTTGCAAAATACGCCAAGTCCAAAGGAAGCAAAAAAGCAATAGTTGTCATGATTATCATCTGGATGTTGATATGTGTTGCAGCTTCTTTAGTTACAACTAAAACTGTATTCTTTGTACTAGCATTTTTTGTCGGATTAGTATTAGGAGGTATCCAGTCAAGTTCAAGGGCAAGCTATACCAAGCTAATTGAAAAAGAAGATGAATACAATTCTTACTTTAGTTTTTATGATTTACTTTTTTATTTATCCATTGTTTTTGGAACATTTGCTTTTGGATTAGTAGAACATCTTACGAACAACTTGAGGTACAGTGTTTTGATACTTGCGTTGTTTTTTGTGATTGCTTTATTTCTATTTAGGAAGGTGCACATTGCTCATGAAGAGCCCATATTGTCGTAGAAAGAGTTATCTCATATCAGTAGTGTTAAGATTTATCTACTACTGATCCACCAACTCAAAGCACCCTAGATCAGGTGATTCCCTATCCCTTGAAATGCCTAGAATATCTGTTGTTAACCCCGGTATAGATATGCCCTGATTCGTGGCAACACTCATAGTATCTAGTCTATAGTCGTCGATGACTTCATCAATGAATACAGGTTCGCCCTGATGTTCAAGACAATTGAGACATGACGACTCTGGATAGAATTGTTTTGCCTCATCAACTCTAATCAAGGTATGGTCAAAAGTGAGACTAAAAATCTCTGGATCCATCCCTTCCGAAGCATCATTGATATCCAATTCATCAGCATTAGAGCCCATTATTATGCTGTTTTGAAAGACAACTTCAAGAGGATTGACATCTACTGCAGAACACGCTTCATTCAGACAGGTAAAGTTGTCCATAAATATGGCGGTAGATTGATTCTCATAGTTAGCGATCGTACAGTGTCTAAATCTATAACTACCTCCATAGACCATAGCAATACTTTGAGGGCCTGTACTATGTATCAGTGTATTGTCAGCACGTATACTAGAGTGAATGGCTATAAGGCCGATGTTGGATGTATTGGCGATTATTACTCCATTGAGATCCGCTGATGAAGCACTATCCAATCTTAACCCAACTGTACTGTTGCGTATCACAGTATGGTCTAATCGATGTCCTTGACTCTCTGGTAAAAATCGAATACCCGACCATTGACCGCGCACATCGTCAAATGCTGACTCCAATCTATCTCCTTGAAAGACAACAGGTTGATCCGGAGTACCTTGTGAAGTAAGTCTGCCATCTTTAAGAAAGAACAATCCTCCATCATTAAAGATGGTCTCCTCTTGCCGAGCGAGTCCACCGTGAACAAATATTTGTGTCCCAGCGGGTATAACAAGATCACAACTATCTATGAACAATAACCCAAATATCACATAAGGCTTAGGATCGTCCCATACCACATTACCATTGTTACAATTGAGGGATATCAACTGGCCTTGCGCATCCTTAGATGGGAAATAATTAGCATTTTGCCCCCATGCTTGAAGGCTGACCACTTTCTGACGGCCGCCAGATTCTACGATCAACTCTTCTTCAATTATAAAAGGGCTTACAGATACAGGTTGATCAGGATCAACAGTCACTTCTAAAAACAGATGCAAGCTGTCTCTCGCCAATATAGGTATCTCCGTTGCTTCCATACCCGGTGTACCATCAACATTAAGTCTGAACATGCTTAGACGCCCAGATGCCAATCTTATAGAACTAATATTGATATTCTGATCTGTGGGGTTAGAGACAACAATCGACCTTGTTGCAGATCCGATCGTTGTAAAAACAGTAT
>CAZRXJ010000114.1:0-6416 GCA_964604025.1 uncultured Saprospiraceae bacterium
ACGTAGTACTAGTTATACAGTTGGTGTTGGATGGATCTTCCAAAATGTTAATATTGGATTCTTAACTGGCAACCAAAAGAAAAAATCAAGAAGAAAGAAAAACCAAGATCCAGATAATCCAGAAAATCCTAAAGATCCATCAGTTTTAGATAGATTAGAAGATGCGGTGACTGGTGGAAGAAAGAATGTTAATCCTGGCGGCGTCAATGAAGAAGCTAATAGATTAGAATTCACTCTTGATGTTCAGTATCGTGATGATGTTACTTTTATACACGAGCTAGGCGATGGCAAGTCAGCTGAAGCCACTCGTGGTACGAGGACTTTCACCATGTCTCCTTTGATTAATTATGATATCAACAAGAACTTCATCTTATCGTTGTATTTTGATTATTCTGCTACAAGACCATATAGATCTAATCAGTTTCCAGTAACCAATTATAATGGAGGTTTACGAGCGAGGTTTATACTAGATTGATTATAGCATAATCCTAATAGAAATCTTTACTTAGTTTTGACTGTTGAGTATCTTGTATATTCTTAAAATTCTATCTGACTATGTTGATGCGTTTCTTTACTCTTATAATGCTGATGTTCAGTATGTCACTAGCAACTATCTGTTCTAGTCAATATGTCAGACAAGACACCTTAAGAGGATCTATTACAGCGGAAAGAGCATGGTGGGATCTAACACATTATCATTTAGAAGTTGAAGTTAATCCTGCAGACTCTTCAATCATAGGGCAAAACACAATTTCATATAAAGTGCTAAGCAATCATGATGTTATACAGATTGATTTGCAAGAGCCATTAATTATTACATCTGCAGAGCAAAATGGAAAACCACTTTCTTTCTCTAAAGAAGGTAGTGCCCACTTTATACAATTGTCAGATCAAGAAGTTGGATCACATCAACAGATTGTAGTAAGGTATGCTGGGCATCCTCATGTCGCCATTAGAGCGCCATGGGACGGTGGTATCTCTTGGAAGTATGATAATAACGGATTACCATTCGTCGCTTCTTCATGCCAAGGTATCGGAGCGAGTATATGGTGGCCATGCAAAGATCATATGTATGATGAACCAGATAGTATGATGATCAGTGTAACCACACCGCCTGGCCTAATGGATGTGTCCAATGGACAACTCATCAAGACAGATACCCATAACAATGGCAAAAAGACATTTCATTGGACGGTCAATAACCCTATCAATAACTATGGCGTCAACCTTAGTGTTGGGGACTATGTCCACTTTGGGGAGATCTATGATGGTGCGTCTGGACCGTTGAAGTTGGACTACTATGTTCTTAGAGATAATATGGCTTTGGCTAAAGAGCAATTTTTGCAAGTGCCAATGATGATGGATGCATTTGAACATTGGTTTGGTCCTTATCCTTTTTATGAAGATGGATTTAAGCTTGTTGAAGTGCCTTATCTCGGCATGGAGCATCAGAGCGCAGTCACTTATGGCAACGGATATCAAAATGGATACCTTGGACGCGACTTGAGTAATAGTGGATGGGGATTGAAGTTTGATTTTATAATTATACATGAAGCGGGGCATGAATGGTTTGCCAATAACATTACCTACAAGGATATTGCTGACATGTGGATTCATGAATCCTTCACAGCATACTCTGAATCCCTGTATGTAGAGTATCATCATGGCAAGGAAGCAGGAGCGGCATATGTTACAGGCACGCGTTCTAGCATATCTAATGATTCGCCGATCATCGGGCATTACGGTGTTAATGCACGTGGATCAGGAGATATGTATTATAAAGGAAGCAACATGCTGCATACACTTCGTCAAGTGACCAATGATGATGATCAATGGAGAGCTATGCTCAGAGGACTTAACAAGCGTTATTATCACCAGACTGTTACTACTCAAGAAATAGAAGCCTATATGTCTGACTTCCTTGGATTAGACTTGACAACTTTTTTTGACCAATATCTAAGGTCTACACAAATTCCAATACTTGAGTATGGATATAGGAATGGTCGGCTAGGATTTAGATGGGTTAATGCCGTTCCAGGATTTTCAATGCCAATTGACTTAAACATAGATGGGGTCACAAGGAGAATAGAACCCATCCGAATATGGAAAAACATCCCATTAGATGAAAAACCAACTTCTATAGTTGTAGATCCTGACTACTATATTGGCAGCATGGATATGCTTGGCCTATGATACTTCGATAGGATTGACGCGACCTCTTTTTGTTAGATAGTGATGCCATAATAGATAAGATGCTGCTGATCTATAAGGTGTCCAGTCTTCTGACTTTTTTAAAGCTTCCTGAGCATCTCTGACTGACCATAATTCTTTGATAGTATTGATCAGTGCTATATCCCCACGCGGATATATATCAGGTGATTGCAGTGCAAAAAGTAGATAGACTTCTGCGGTCCATGACCCGATACCTTTTATAGATGTTAAGACTTCAGTGGCATCTTCTACATTCATAGTTTCTAAAGAAGAGAGATCTATAGAATGATCTAGGATCTTAGATGCGAGACCAAGGATATAACTTGCTTTTTGTCTGCTGATTGTTGCTGCTCTCATTTCTTCTGAGCTCAGATGGATGATATGACTTGCGTCAAATACTTTTACCCTTGCAGCTAACTTTTCAAAAGCTGCTCTACCTGACTCGAGAGATACTTGCTGTTCAAGGATGATCTTACAAAGCGTCTCAAATCCTTGAGGTCGAGACCAAGAAGTAGGAAGACCATAGTTTTCTATGATGTGCACGAATACTTCATCATGCCCCTTAAGATATGCTATAGAAGAGTCATTAATTATCATAAGGTCCTATTAAAATTAGGCTAAAGAATCAAACATATTACAATAATTATTAATTTGTATTTTGGCTATTTAATTATAGACTTGACCATTTTCAAAGATAACATATACAAGTTCCCATCGAAGCTTGAGAACCAAAGCATAAGGATGTTAATCATCTTTGTACTTGCATTGGGTATATATGCTAATACTCTAGGCCATGGCTTTACCCAGGATGATGCCATAGTCATCTATGACAATGCATATGTGAAGGATGGTATATCTGGTTTGCATCGTATATTAACAACAGACTCTTTTAGTGGTTTCTTTGAAGAAGACAACAAGTCTTCACTTGTTGCAGGTGGTAGATATCGACCATTGACATTATGCTTATTTGCTGTAGTCCATGAGGTTGTAGGTACACATGCATTTGTATTTCATCTCTTCAATATATTAATTTATGCACTTTTATGTCTTGTGATATACAGACTGCTATCGTCTATCACTTCTACATGGCATAAGGACAAACAATTGTTTTTTGCTTTTGTCGCAACACTTATTTACGTGGTTCATCCTATTCACACAGAGGCTATAGCTAATATAAAAGGTATGGATGAATCTTTAAGTTTACTCTTTTCATTGTTATCTCTTGGTTGTGCGGTATCTTATACACAAACTGGAAAAATAACATCTCTCTTATGCACAGCAATATGTCTCGTCATAGGACTCCTCTCCAAAGAAAATGCAGTAGCATTTATAGCTGTGATACCTGCAGTACTTTTCTTTTTCTCAGAGGGTCAATCTAAATTGAAATACACAACTGTTGTCACATCGGTATTGGTTTTGTCGTTCTTAGGATATTGGTTTATAAGAACTCAAGTTGTAGGATCAGACTTTGGGGCTTCATCAACAGAGATGATGAACAATCCTTTTATCAAGTTAGAAGGTAATCGTTATGTGCCTTTTTCCTTTGATGAAAAGTGGGCGTCTATTATATATGGTATGGGAAAGTATATACAGTTACTTTTCTTTCCACATCCATTAACACATGATTACTACCCGAGACATTTTGGAATAGTTAATTTTAAGGATGTAGCAGTTTGGATGTCTGTTTTAATGAATGTCATATTGATCTTGATTGCTATTATAGGAATAAGAAAGAGGTCGTTTATTTCATTTACGATATTTTTCTTTTTTGTTACAATTGCTCTTATGTCCAATGTTGTTTTTCCAATTGGAACACATTTGTCTGAGCGATTTTTATTCACACCTTCCTTGGCTTTTGCACTAGCATTTGGGTATGGCATTACGCAACTTTATTCTTTTTCTAAATATCGCACTCTTTCACTTTCGATATTAATGATGTGCCTAGTACTTGGAAGTATCAAAACAATCGCTCGAAATACAGTGTGGAAAAATGATCTGACCTTATTCACAACAGACGTTAAGGTATCTAAGCATAGTGCTAAAGTTAGAAATGCAGCAGGCGGTGCCTTGTTAGCAGAATATAGAAATATTGATAATGAGGCCAAGAAGTTATCAATAGCACAACAAGCTGCAACGCATCTTTCCGAAGCAACAAGGATTCACCCTAATTATAAAGAAGCACACCTATTGTCGGGTATAGCACATACTTATGTAAAGGATTATGACAAGGCTATTTTTTCATATGAAAATGCGTTAAGAATATCTCCATCATATCAGATAGCATTGGACAACCTAAGCGGGGTGCTGAAACAAGGAGCTAAGGAGATTGGTATGCAAGGCGATATCGGAAAAGCAAAACTATACATCCAGAAGTTATTAGAACTTTCACCTGATGACGCTGATGCATTGGCAATGATGGGCACAGCTCTTGGAAGTGCTGGTCATCACAATGAGGCAATTGTATACTTTGAAAAAGCTATAAAGATTAACCCTAATAATGCATTGACTTATGTTAACCTTGGGTTAGCACAGAATAATGTTGGACTTGAAGAGGATGCTCGTATTAATTTTAACAAAGCAATCCAGATCGATCCAAGTGCTCTGAACAAATTTCAAAATAGTAATTAGAATGAAGCGATCATCTATAATCTTGTTTTTAGTTGGATTGGTATTATCAACATATGCGCAGAACAATCAAGATGCATGGGTCGAGACGGTGCTATCTGATATGTCTTTAGATGAGAAGATAGGACAGATATTTGTTATCCGAGCATTTTCAAAAGAAGACCCAGCGCATATAAAAAATGTAAAAGATCAAATTAGAAAATATAAAGTAGGTGGTGCATGTTTTTTTCAGGGCCACCCAGTCAAGCAAGCCAAGTTGGTAAATGAATATCAAAATCTTTCTGACATTCCTTTGATGATCAGTATGGATGCTGAATGGGGGCTAGGCATGAGATTTCCTAAAGATGCTATCAGCTTTCCCAAGCAGATGACGTTAGGCGCGATCAATGATCATCAATTAATCTATCTGATGGGCAAAGAGATCGGTCGGCAATGCCGACAGGCTGGTGTTACTGTCAATTTTTCTCCAGATGTAGATGTCAATAATAATCCTGACAATCCTGTAATCAATGTCAGATCATTTGGCGAAGACCGTTACAATGTAGCTGCTAAGGCGTATGCATATATGAAAGGATTACAAGATGCTAATGTGTTAGCATGTGCCAAGCATTTTCCTGGTCATGGTGATACAGGTACAGATTCTCATTATGATCTTCCTGTGATACCTCATGATAGAGCTCGACTAGATAGCATTGAGTTGTTTCCATTTCACATGATGATCAAGCAAGGTATCTCTTCTATTATGGTGGCACATTTGCAAGTGCCTGCTTTGGATGACAGACCTAATCGGCCCACAACTGTATCAGATAAAGTTGCCAATGATTTGCTTAGAGAAGAACTTGGATTTGATGGATTAATCTATACAGATGGCATGGAGATGGATGCTATCACAAAACATTTTGCTCCAGGCGAAGCCGATGTTGCAGCATTTTTAGCTGGTAATGATGTTATACTTCTTCCGGAAAACATTGATAAAGCTTTTGCACAGATTAAAAAAGCTGTTGAAGAAGGTACGATTTCTATAGATCGACTTGAGGCAAGCGTACGAAGAGTGCTCAAGGCTAAATATCAATTGGGATTACACCAGTCCAAAGCACTAGCACAACCTAATAATCTTTTAGCCGAACTTAACCATCCCCAAGCTCAAGTTTTAAAATCTAAGATCTATGAAAAAGCGATCACCCTTGCAAGCAATAGTCAAAGTGCGTTGCCGATCAAAGAACTATCTGGAATAAAATATGGAAGTATAAGTCTTGGATCTGATAAGATCACACCATTTCAAGATAGAATGCACTCTTATGTCGATGTTGACGAATTTAATATTGCGAAAGGGGCAAGTCCATCTATTTACAATCAACGATTGGCACAATTAGAATATCATGATCTTGTGATGATTTCTGTACATAATATGAGCAGGTTTTCAAAAAACAATTTTGGACTTGATCAACAGCAGATAGATTTTATACATCAGCTTGCGGGTAGAACGAAAGTTATTGTCACCTTATTCGGATCTCCATATGCTCTAAAACATTTTGAACTTATACCCACTATAATGGTGGCATATGAAGATGATAATTTGG
>CAZRXJ010000115.1:0-6410 GCA_964604025.1 uncultured Saprospiraceae bacterium
TACTTGATCATTAGATCAGCTGGCTTGAAGCCATTTTTGAATTTTATATTTGTAGAAGTCTGAACTAAGTTAGGGTTTTCGCCATATTTGCCTTCCGCATTAGGTTGATATACACTTCGTTTAACGGGGACCTTTACACCCTGTATTGTTTGATAATCAACCTTCATAAGGATGATAGGCTGGTTAACGCCCTGCGCCGGTAATGAGAAGAAAAATTGATCTACAAGCTTGGTCTTAGGGTTTAGATATAAGATGTAGACATCATTTTGCTCTTTACCAGTTGAAGCTGGGTTAAAATCTACACGTACTTTTTGATACTGGATACCATTCATAGACTCCGTACCATCCATGCTCAATTGGACTCCAGGATCACTAAGCTTATACATCATCGTGAACCAGTAGTAGTTCGCTTTTCTCAAGAATGTAGCCAATCCTTTAGAACCTTCATCCATCATCATTTTGCCATTGTGACTAACAGCACTTTGTCCATTTACATAACTTTGGATTACTTGACCTTCTTTATCAGGCATCACATTGATCTGATGAATCGAGTATTGCGCCCAAGAATGTTCGCCTTCGAAAATGTACTTTTCTACAGAAACATCTTTCTTATTTTGACCAGGATATTCATAATTATACGTGAATTGTACATCGTTGAGTTTGTACATGTTATCCCATCCTCCCATCGCTTTCTCCATTTCCTTGATTAGCTTTTGAGGCGTATCTGCTATAAGGATATCACTTGAAGTAAATGATAAGAATGAAGTACTCATTAAAGCAAGCGCTAAAATCGCAATTGCATGATTCAATAATTTCATAATTTGATAAAGTTGTTAACTGAAAATTAAATATTTTTTAATGGCTCACATCTATTATTTGAGCTATACATTAACATAAGACTCAAGGACTGAAAGAGGTTCATCGTTCGAGGCATAATTGTCAGCATTAAGACTTTTAGATTCAACTGCCTTCCGAAAAAGTCAATCTAAGATTATAGTCAGCATGATTAACTCTGAGGTATCGCATCCATCAATAGAGATAGAGCATTATTCAAAGATTCGACTCCGATAGAGGAACCTTTATAATGTCCGAGTCTTACTATAACCAGATCGTGTGAAGGGACTATAATTGTAAATTGCCCGCCCGCACCAGCGAAAAAGATAGCATCTTTCGGTACGTTAAATGTTCCGATGCCATTTACCCAGCAGAAGTTGCCGCCATACTGAAGTCTACCATCAGCCTTCCAGGCAGGTGCTATCTCCATGGCATGTTGGAGATATCCTTCATAGAGTATTCTTTCTCCATCCCAGACGCCATCTTGTAATACTAGATTAGCTAGCCTCGCCCAGTCTCTTGGTGTACCATGTTCATAACCTTGTAATAAGAAGTTACCATATGGATCGGTCTCCATCACCATGTTGCGTACACCTATTTTATCAAATATTTCCCGTTGAGGGAAACTCAGATAATCCTCACCTAATGAAGAGACACCAAGCTTTACCAGGTAGTTAGTCAATACAGGGTCACAATTACGATATCTGCCTATTGTGTTGGGTTTCCATTGTTGTCCAAGATTGGCGACATAACTATAAGTATCTGAAGCGCTGGTATAGACATATAGATGATCTGGATATCCTTCATCAGGATCAAAATCTGGATCTTGTGGTGCTCTAAATCTAATGCCACTAGACATGCGCATGATGTCTTTGATCCTTATCTCTTGTCTTGGATCATCTTCTTTTATTTGCCATTCTGGTATTGGGGCTGATTGATCCAAACTATAGACGCCCTTATGAATGAGCACGCCCATCATCATGGCTGTCAGACTCTTGCCCATAGACCAACTTTCCAGTGGAGTATGCATATCGATCTCTTTCTTGTATCGCTCGCCTATGATCATTCCTTTGTGTGTTATGACCAATCCAGCAGTGAGCCCTCCAGCTGGATCAAAGGCTGCTGCAACAGCCTTATCGACTTGCTCCATATCGACACCTTCAGCTATAGTTGTTGTAGGGATGACGTCTCCCAATGGCCATGGAGTAGATGCTGCTGGGGGAAGATTTGATTGAATGTCCTTAGGCTCATATTGTAAACTGCCTTCAGTGCCAAGACAGACACATCCTTGACTACCAGTGTATTGTGCAGTTATCACTCTACCATCCCTTAAAGTGACCAGGGTCGTTTTAGCTTCTTTGTCTACTGTTCGTTCCAGTACTTCTTGACGTTCTTCATAAGGACTAGAGAAGTAGCCTATAGCTTCTGCGGCAAAGTCCATATCCAATCCATTGATAAATACAGCTGAACACAAAATCTTAGCAAATCCACAAGCATGATGTACTTCTACATCACCAGGAGGTGGCATATATGTTGGCATGTCCAGTTCCATAGACTGTGCTCGTACTATAAGTGCTTTCAAGACTGAATCTTCTGGTACATCTGCATCAATTGATGACGGCGATTGAGTACAAGAGCATACTAAGAACATTAAGAGGAAAGGAATAGATAAGCGCATAAGTTGATCTTTGCCTTAAGATAAAGAATTAGATACATCTGTAATTATTTTCCATTCCTCATTGTGCGTAATACGAACAGAAGATTGGATCATAAACCGCTACATTTAATAATGGCATATAAACAACTCAAGCTCTGGTTTGATAAAGACCTGGCTACGCTTCTCGCTGATAAAGTATCATCTGTTTATCCAGATTTTGATCAATTGAAATTCATAAAAACAGTGGACAAAGGAGTAGGATCATTAGAATTAAAAGATCGCGTTGCTTTTATAGCTGATAGATTGAACGACTATGTTGACGTAACATTTAAACAACAAGCAACCATGTGGATGCAGATACTAGGACCTGAAAATCAGCAAGAGACTGGTATGTTCGCAGAGTACTACTGGATTATGCCACTTGCAAAGCATGTCGAAGTATATGGTCTTAACGACTATGCCATCTCTATCAAGACCATAGAAGAAATTACAAAACGCAACACTGGAGAATATACCATACGACCATTTATTGAAATTCACACTTCAAGGACGATGAAGAAGATGTTGAAGTGGTCTACAAGTAAAAACAAGCATGTACGTCGCTTATCTTCAGAAGGCGGACGACCTCGGTTACCTTGGTCGCCTAAGCTTCAGCGATTTATAAAGGACCCTTCACCACTCCTGCCCATACTTGACAACTTAAAAGATGACTCTTCTAAGTATGTCCAAAAGTCAGTAGCCAATTGTATCAACGATATTATCAAAGACAATGAACCCATAGCCAAAGAACTGCTTCTTTCTTGGAAAAAGGATAGTACGAAAGAGCGGCAATGGATTATCAAGCATGCACTCAGAAACTTGATTAAAAAGGATGTAGCATGGGCTAAGAAGTGCATCAAGTAAGAGATCTCAATCACTAAGAATATCAGTGTTTGACAATTTTGCCTTTGATCATGATGACCTTTTGCAGCTTATTGCGATAAACTTGTAGATGTTTTTCTGATCCAAGTCTTCGAGCGATCATCAGTTCTTCTTATCTTTAGTTTAGCGAAGGGTTGCTAATGACGGATAAAGATTTATATGATGGTTTGAAGACACGAGATCCTAAGGCATTTCAGTGGATATACGATCAGATGTT
Organism: uncultured Saprospiraceae bacterium; assembly: GCA_964604025.1. Lineage (GTDB taxonomy): Bacteria > Bacteroidota > Bacteroidia > Chitinophagales > Saprospiraceae > JAJRXG01. The sequence continues at coordinate 3,630 of CAZRXJ010000115.1, forward strand.
TAATAAGGTACAAGCGATGATTACTAATAACTCAGGATCTTCGGATGATGCTCAAGACTTGTTTCAAGAAGCATTAACCGCCTTATGGATTAATGTTAAAGTGGACAAATATAAACTCCATTCGGGCGCAAAGTTGTCAACTTACTTCTATCAATTATGCAAGAACAAATGGATAAGCCAACTTAGACGTAAGAAGATAAAAACTACAGATTGGAAAGATGAGTTAGGAAACAAAGAAGCAATCATAGACAATCATGACGAAGAACGTATCCTTAAGGTAGAACAAGCCATGAAGCGCCTTGGCAGCTCATGTCAAGAGCTTTTAGAAAGATATTACTATCGCAAAGAATCACTTAAAGTGATAGCAGTTCACCTTGGATATACCGAAAAAACCACAAAGAATAACAAGTATAGATGTATGCATAAGTTGAAAACCATCTTGTCATCTCAATCAGATGTTTTATGACTGAGGAGCTGTCTAATCTAATCGATCAATATGTCAATGGTGATATAAATCGTTCACAATTGATGAACGGACTCAGTGATAAAGAAATATCCTTAGTAGAAGATCAACTTCAGCTTATTGCTGACTTAGGAGTTGTGAGCGAGCTAGATGAAGTAAGAACTCAAATAAAGAATATTGCTACTCAAGAAAAGCCATCTGGGCAGGTTGTGAGATTTCCTAACATCTATAAGTTTACATCTATAGCGGCAGCTATACTGGTCATGGTTTTAGCATATTTTAATTTTAAAAACGACACTCATCCATTGTTAGAGGAGTATGCTAATATTAAAGAAGGGCTTCCATCTTTAATGGGAGCGTCTGATAACTATCAATTTGATGATGCGATGACTTACTTCAAGCAAGGAGAGTATAAAGTAGCTCTTGAGAAGTTTTCTAATATCACAATGGAAGATTCTGGTATCGGCCAAGACACCCTTCGATACTTTATTGGATTGTCACAATTTCATCTAAAAGACTATAACAAAGCTATATCAGAATTGACAAGAATAGAAGGCTCTAGTGCCTACAAGTCAAAATCTCTCTGGTATGTCTTGATGAGTTATGTAGCTCTTGATGATATAGATAAGGTGGATGATCAGATCATACGTATCCTATCAGTTACAGATCACCCATATATCGACCGTGCTAAATCATTTCAATCTTCGTGGCAAGAATATAAAAAGTTAAGATCAGAATAAGATTAATCTGATTTTTTTTACCTCTACCTATATTCCTACCTTTATACGATCACTGATCATACTGCACATTGATTACTATTAGAAGATTTCAATCTACCGTCACCATATGTTTGCTTCTAGCCTCTATGGGCTGGGCACAAGAAGTGGATAAAGCATGGTATAATGGAGATGAAGACATGAGATATGAGCGCTTCGCAGATGCTCGTGTTGAGTACTTGTCTGGTATCAATGATACAGATGTCAATACTCGTATGGCACATCTCTCGGGGTTGATATTTTTAGAACTGTGGCAGGACAATTTTAAATCAGCAGATTCACTATTTGCTATTGGCGATATCTTATATCCCAGACTTACAGATGAGGAGATTATCAATAGATATATCGCCGTTCAAGTTAAGTCTTTACAATATAGAGCAAAGTATAACGCTGCACTTGCCAAGGCATATGACCTTAAAAAGAGGTTGGTTAGAACGCCTATCATAAGAGCTCATATATCTAATGGTTTGGCTATAGCTGGTCTTTATGAGAAGCTCAGTAGACCAGATTCATTAGCGCACTATGTTGATTGGATACTTGAAAAGTCAAAAGGGGTTATCGATAGAACTGATCCTACCATGTCGTCGATATATCGCATAGCGGCTATATCCTCTATGAGGAACAATGATTATGAAATATCAGAAGAAAGATTTGAGAAATCATTGAACATAGCTGAGGCTGCTCTGGGAAAAAATAGTCTACTCTATGCTTTTGCTTATGGCAACCTTCCCGTTCTTTACTCTGCGCAGGGAGATTATAAAAAAGCTATAGAACATGGTATCGAAGCTGCAGCATTAAGTGAGCGGATAGGCAATATAGAAGGACAAGCCATTTTTACAACCAATGTAGGAATCGAATATTATTACCAAGGTGATTTTGGAAGATCTATAGTTTATTTGCAGAAAGGTAAAGACTTGAAAGAGTCTTTATATGGTGCTGGGCATAATTCTGTAGCTGGGGCCTATCGCCTCTTAGGGATTCTGCATGAAGTAACAGGTGATTACAAAAAAGCCAACGACTATTATCAATCTGTACTTTCCACTTATAAAACCTCGTCTGATGTTCCTGCATTTAGATTGGTCGAAATATATAATTCGCTATCTAATTTCAATATGATGATTAGTGAATATGAGCAAGCCAGAGTTTACTCTGCTAAGGCAATTGATCTTATAAAAAAAGAGCAAGGAGAAAGCCATTATGACTTGTCTTATAATTATCTCAATATGTCCACGATCATGATGAACCTTCAGAATGCTGAAGAATCTGTAAGATACTCCAGGCTTGCTAATCATATAGAGATGATTCATCGGGGAGACAGAACTCTGGAGTTCGCATTGAACAAAAGTAATCTGGCTGTCGCCTATTCCTATCTTGATAGATTTAATGATGCCATAATTGAAGTTGACAAGTCACTTGGCATTTTGCAACATGAGGGCAAAGCCCTTAATATGTCTAAAAACGGTATATATATTTTAGATAATAGTGCTCGAGTATATAATGAAATAGCTAAGAGCGAACCTAATAATAACAACATAGCCACTT
>CAZRXJ010000116.1:0-6393 GCA_964604025.1 uncultured Saprospiraceae bacterium
TCCGATCTATAAGTCAATGTTGTTATGGCTAGATTAAGTCGTTAATCTTATTACATTTAGCCTTAATAATATAGATATGCAATCCATAAATAAAGACTTCCCAAGCCTAAAGCGTCAAGTGAATAAAAAGCCGTGTATTTTTCTCGACGGTCCAGCTGGTACCCAAGTACCTACCTACGTCATAGATGCAATGAACAACTATTATCATAATTCTAATGCTAATACGCACGGCATGTTCGTCACAACTCAGGAGACCGATGAGATCATGGATGCTACGCGATCTACTATTGCGACTTTCTTGGGTGCAGAAGGAGGACACAACATATCTCTGGGTCAAAACATGACTACACTCAACTTTAGCTTGGCTCGAGCTATAGGCAGGTATCTTCAACCTGGTGATGAGGTACTGATCACACAGCTAGATCACGAAGCTAATCGAGGACCGTGGCTCTCTCTTAGGTCTGAAGGTATCATCGTCAGAGAAGTAAAACTCTTGAAGAATGGCAAATTAGACTACGAGGACTTTGCAGATAAGATCAATGAGTACACAAGACTTGTCTGCATGGGCTGGTCATCTAACATAACAGGTACGGTCAATGATGTCAAGCTCATACGCAAACTGACCCATAAGGTCGGCGCTTGGCTACTGATAGACGCCGTACACTATGCGCCGCATTATAAGATCGACGTAACTGCTCACGGCTTTGATTTCTTACTGTGCTCTGCATACAAGTTCTATGGACCTCACGTAGGAATCTTGTACAGCAAGACTGGTTTATTAGATAGATTGCCAACTGATCGATTGAGGACTGCAGATCAACATGCCCCCTACTCGATAGAGACGGGTACGCTCAATCATGCAGCGATGGCTGGTGTCAAAGCTTCTATAGAATACATCGCTCAACAGGGAACTGGAGATGATCTAAATCATCAATTAGAAAGTGCACTGCTCAAGATAGGGAAACATGAAGCACGACTGGCAAAGATGTTATTAAATGGCTTGTCCAAGATAAAAGATGTCAAAATCATAGGACCTTCTTTTGGCAAAGGTCAAAGAGCGCCAACAATATCTTTTGTACATAAAAAAAACAAAGCTATCGACATTTGCAAAGCATTATCCAAAGAAAATATATTTGCATGGGATGGTCATTTCTACGCGCTAAGAGCTACTGAAGTTCTGGGTCTTATAGAAAGTGGTGGAGTCACACGCATGGGTATATCTGCATATACGAGCAAAGAAGATATTGACAAGACTTTGGAAGCCGTTAGTAAAATCTAATTATAAGAGTGTTAGTGATTGTAACGCACGGGTAAATTAAAGGTTACACATTTTATAAAATCAATGAAGACTTAGACAGTCCGTTTTTTAATAAGTCAAGAGATGACTTGAAGTCACCCCTTGACTTAAACTTTAACTAATCTTCTGGGTCCGGTGTCATCCTGAGATATGGTTTCACTTCTGTAAATCCCTTAGGAAACATAACTTTTGCCTGTTCATTAGATACAGATGGAGAGATCACACAATCATCTCCTTTTTCCCAGTTAGCAGGAGTTGCTAATTTGCGATAAGCGGTGAGTTGTAATGAATCTATCACCCTCAATATCTCATGAAAGTTGCGCCCAGTAGAAGGCGGATATGTGATCGTCAGCTTGATCTTTTTATCTGGACCTATAACAAAAACTGATCTGACTGTTGCTTTAGCATCGGCGTTAGGATGAATCATATCATACAGCTCTGCTACATTTCGATTTTCATCTGCAATTAATGGGAAGTTAACTTCAGTGTCCTGAGTCTCATTGATATCCAATATCCAGTTGTGATGGTCTTTAATTGGATCGACGCTTAAGGCCGCAACTTTTGTATTGCGATCAGCAAATTGTTGTTTAAACTTTGCCACTGTCCCTAATTCTGTCGTACAAACGGGTGTATAGTCCGCAGGATGAGAAAACAGGACAGCCCAGCCATCACCTACCCAATCATGAAATTGCATAGTACCCTGAGTAGTCTCAGCAGTGAAGTCTGGTGCTATGTCTCCAAGTCTTAAAGTTGCCATATTATTTATTTGGTGTATCATATAAACTTCACTTAGTCTAATAAGTTGTGCGTCATTAAGTCTAACTACAAGAATGTCATATATTAGATATACTAACGACTGACATGATAAAACTACTACTCACTGACGATCACGTTATTGTACGAGATGGTATCAAAACACTTCTTAAGAATGAACAATCCATAGATGTCGTTGCAGAAGCTAATAATGGTCTTGAAGCTTTAGGCATCTTAGAGAATCTACTGATAGATGTAGTCCTCTTGGACATCAATATGCCAGACCTCGATGGGCTCAAGGCAAGTGCACTAATCAATGAAAAGTTTCCTCATGTAAAAATAGTAGCCCTAACAATGTATCGAGAGATGCATATGGTGGATGCGATGCTCAAAAATGGTGTGAAAGCGTATCTACTCAAGTCATGTAATAGAGACGAGTTAATCACTGCTATATTAGGTGTATCCAATGACAATGTTTATCTGGGGGATTCAATTAGAAAAGACTTCGTCAAGTTTTTGGAAAAACCAGCAAGAAAAGTCGAAAAGAAAGGACCATCAGTAAGCAAAAGAGAAAAAGAAATACTACAATTGATATCACAAGAATTAACTACTTCGGAGATAGCTTCTAAATTATATATATCAATTACAACAGTTGAAACACATAGAAAAAATATGCTCAAAAAACTCGGATTGCGAAACACTGCTGGACTTATGAGATACGCGTTTATGCACAGCTTGATCGACTAAGTTCTTATGACACGATGGCTCTTCATTAGTTTTCTATTGTTAAGTAGCACAACTGCAGAGGCTGCTCTTCCCTCTTTTTTATTAAAGCCATCTATCAAGAGAATGTCTCTTTCAAGTGAGCAAATATCTCATCATATCGATTATACAGGTAAGTTGGGTATAGACGAATTAAGAAACAATCCGTCATTACTTACAAAGATACCTGGAAACACGATCTTTGAATTCAACACTCACCCGATATGGCTCGCTTTTGAACTTGAAAAAAGCAAAGAGGATTCTTATCGTAATTATCTGATAGAGATTGGCAATCCTCATATAGCATCCTATGAACTCTATGTAATTGCAGATGATGGTGCAGAGTTTTCTGTTATACAAGGAGATAACTACCCCTTCCAACAACGAGAAGTTAGACATAATTTTTTCGTTCATAACTTGCCAGCTATGAATGATTCCAAACTGCAAATATACTTTAGAGTAGACCAAGAAGGTCAAGAGATTCACTTCCCAATACGACTATATCAACGTGATTATTTTGTTCAAGATACTCTTAAGATTAAGATGCTTCATGGCCTGATAATTGGACTTTTTCTAATTACAACACTCGTCACATTTGCCTTGTTCTTTGTAAATCACAACAAATTTTTTATATATGAGGTGGTCGTTTCTCTTAGTAGTATATTTTACATATTAGCGGAAGAAGGTTATGGTATGATGATGTTTTGGCCTAATCATCCAAGTTTTAACGGCACTTCTCGCCCTATATCAATAAGTATAATTCTGATATTTAGTTTATTATTCACACTTGACTTTGTAAGATTAAGAACGTATAAAAAGTTAATTATAAATATTTCATATTGGTCTATTGGATTGTATTGCATATGGATTCTATTTTTTCACCCATTGGATATATGTCACATCAGAACTCTTGACAATATTGGAGATATCATTACTGTGTTTTTGTTTTCATCATTTGTGATATGTATTCTGATCGTGAGCATCTCTTTGTGGTCTTGGATTAAAGAAGGAAGTACTAATGGGATGGTTGTCTTCTTTGTATTTCTAGCAACTCTTTTTTCAATTTTCATAAGGATCATGGCGATCCAAGGATTTGGTCACAGCTCTGTATGGGTTCAGCATACTGGCTTTATTACCAGAGCGATTCATGTTCCGTTAATAGGAGGATATCTCATATATAATGCCATCAAGTTATACCGTCAAAGTCTAAATGATAAGATTTCTTTATTAGAAGAAAAAAGTACATCTTCTCAAGTTTTTATAGAAGGGCTCGATGCAGAACGACAGAGAGTATCAATGGCACTTCATGATTCTGCAGGCAGTATCATAACTGGTTTAAAGGCCAATCTTCAAATGTTATCCAATAACAACAATCATCTACCCGACGATACACATTACAAGGAGACGCTAAATCTATCTGATAGACTGCAACAAGAAATTAGAAACATATCCAATGATCTACTGCCCAGTGCAATCTTGACTTTAGGGTTGCCTTCTGAGATCAATAGGATACTTACTAGCATAGAAGATACCTACGATATCAATACATACTTTGAATCCAATCAGTCTTCCAAAATGGAATTAGGCGACAAGGTAATATTTCACTTATATTACATAATAAGAGAAGCCTTAGATAATATCGTCAAGTACGCTAATGCTAAAAATATCCTCGTACAACTTATGAAGTACGACGATGAGATTCATCTCCTTATTGAAGATGACGGAGTAGGATTCGAGGTAGAAGAAGAAAATTTGATAGGCGGAGTAGGATTAAAAAATATGGCTTTAAGAATCGGCTGGCTCAATGGTACGATTGACATATACAGCCTGGATGGCACAAGCATATCTATAAATATTCCACTTTAAATCAATCTCCATCTTTAAGTAATTTATAACGAAAAGAATCACGCAGTGCCTCCCAACTAGCTTCGATGATATTGGGATCCGCACCACTCGTCCACCAACTTGTCAGTCCATCCGTCGACTTAACAAGTACTTGAGTGATCGAGTCTGTACCCTGATCAGTCTTAAGAATTCTGACTTTGTAATCGTCAAGTTTTATATCATTGAGAATAGGAAAGTGCGCACCAAATGCCATGCGAGCAGCATGGTCTAACGCTCCTACTGGACCTGTAGACTCTGCTACTGACACCTTAACTTCTTCCTCTCCGGCCAACTTTAATTTCACCACGGCTTCTGAGATATTGCGTCCAGACCCTCTGACAACTTCAGATATAATCCGATAACTAACTAATTCAAATATATCTTCTTGATTATAAAAATGTTCATGAAGCAATACGTAGAAAGATGCGTCGGCACTTTCAAATTCGTGGCCTTCATTTTCTAATTTCTTGATCTTCTCAACAAAGGACTTCATCAAGGGAGATTTTCTATCTACCTCAACACCCATCTGCTTAGCCTTCATCTGGATACTCGTTCCTCCAGACATATCAGAGAGTAGTATACGCTGTTGGTTGCCGATCATCTCAGGTCTCATATGTTCATAACTATGTGCGACTTTTTGTGCCGCATTAGCATGCACTCCTCCCTTGTGCGCAAATGCACTCTTACCAACAAATGGTGATCTTCTCGAAGGGATACGATGGGCCAACTCATCAACATAGTTGCTTAGACTTTTGAGATGCTTCATCTTATGTCCGCAAGACATTTGAAATCCCAATTTGTAATAGAGGTTAGGCATTATAGATGTGAGATTTGCATTGCCTACTCGTTCTCCATATCCATTAAGGGTACCTTGGACCATTGTGGCACCAGCTTCAATACCTGCGATTGATACGGCAACACCCAGTCCACAATCATTGTGACAATGCACGCCGATCTCGCTTTTAGAAAATCTGTTCTTCACTTTTTCTACAATCTGCCTTACTTCTGATACTTGTCGGCCGCCATTAGTATCGCACAGTGTCAAGTGTGAGGCTCCTCCCTGTAGTGCAGCGGTTAAAGTTCTGACTGCATAGTCTTTGTCGTCCAGATATCCATCAAAAAAATGCTCAGCATCGTAGATAACTTCTTTTCCTTGTGACACCAAGTGCGCGATTGAATCTTCAATCATCGCAAGGTTCTCTTCAGGGCTCACTTTTAGTACTTCGGTAACATGAAGTAACCACGACTTACCAAATATTGTAACCACTGGAGTCCTGGCATCGAGCAACATCTTGATCTGCGGATCATCAGCCACATCTATTCCTGCCCTACGTGTAGAACCAAAGGCAGCGATCTTTGCATGAAGAAACTCTTCGGTCTGAATGAGGTTGAAAAACTCCATATCACGCGGGTTTGACCCTGGCCATCCTCCTTCGATATAGTCTATACCAAAGTGATCCATACGCTTTGCAAGAAGTACTTTCTCACTTGCGCTAAATGATATACCTTCTGCTTGAGTACCATCACGGAGTGTGGTATCATAGACTTTGATTCTTCTGTTCTTAGACATACTTTATCCGATCATTAGAGTATAATGTCGGGTTGACCGATTCAAAGATCAGTAAAATACTTGAGAAGCAGCTCTATCTACCTATCCTGCTTCGCGAACACTTCCTTCAGCAAAGGACTTGTCCTAA
>CAZRXJ010000117.1:0-6358 GCA_964604025.1 uncultured Saprospiraceae bacterium
TTTCTAGTGACAATGGTATTTATGAAAATGTAATTGTAATTTTCACCAAAATCACCAAAATCACCAAAATCACCAAATCACCTAATCGACTCATACCCTCCAGGCACACCATTTTTAGAAAATACAAAATGCCACAGATGGTTGCTTCTGGTTTTAAATGTACCGATGAATGAATTGAGATAATACTGCCACATCCGATAGAAACGATCATTATAATTGTCCTTTAGGCTATCCCAATTGGCATCAACATTATCGCGCCAAGCGGCGAGGGTCTTGCTGTAGTCATGACCAAAATTGTGGAAGTCTTCGGTTATAAATAATTTGTCAGCTGCTTCCATAACACGATCCATAGACGGCAATTCACCATGAGGAAATATATACTTCTCTACCCATGGATCTCCAGACCCTCCTGAACGCTTGCTAGCGCCGATGGTATGCAGTAAAAACAAGCCGTCATCTTTCAACAAAGAATGCGTCTTTTCAAAAAACTTTCTATAATTTCTTTTGCCTACATGTTCGAACATACCGATAGATACGATATGGTCATATTGTCCATCCAACTCCATATAATCTTTAACCAGTGTCTTAACAGGGAGGCCATTAGTATTGTCATTAGCATACTTCGCTTGCTCTTTAGAGATGGTGATACCCGTGCATTCGGCTCCATACTTTTCAGCAGCAAAGTTTAGAAAGCTACCCCAACCTGATCCGATATCCAATACGCGATCACCTTTCTTAAGATTGATTTTACGACATATGAGGTCAAGTTTGTCTTCTTGAGCTTGATCGAGATTATCGGCATTTTTCCAATAGCCACAGGTATAGGTCAATCGCTTGTCAAGCATCTTGGCATAGAGATCATTGCCGATATCATAGTGTTCTTCGCCTACCTTATAGATCTTGCGTCGCTGTAGATTGAATAAGACACTCTTCAACACGGTCCATACGACGACTGGATTGTTCTTGAGCTTAGATTCTATATCGATACTCATCATCTTGGTGAAGAACACATCAAGTGCTTCCACATCCCACCAGCCGTCCATATATGATTCGCCTGCTCCGAGTGTTCCTTTACCCATGATACGGCTATAGAACCCCTCATTATGGATTTGTATGTCCCAAGGCCTATCTCCATTGACCTTGATATCCGCATGTTCGAATATATCTAAAAGTGTATCCTTCGCTGACATGTTAGTTTCTTTTCTGTTTTGAGTATATATGTGTTCTTGGGGAGCCGCTCAATGATGCGATTTCATATGGTTGACTCACTTCATTTTCATAAAAAATGTCAAAATACTATTCTTATTGGTTTTTCGAACATTATTATGGCTGGCTCTATTCATTTGTTTTATCTCATTGTCATAAATGATACCTGCGGACACTTCATAATCTCATAGTATCTCAGCATTGAGATAGAGGATGGGATATAATCAATCCAACCATACCTTGTCTCTTATTTCATATCCATCGAGCGTGATGGCTTTGATGATCAAGTGTACAAGTAATCAGTATCTATTGTAGATCAAGATGGCAATTTGACTTTCTTGAGTGGTGATTATCGCACGCTGACAGATTACAACGCTATTGTGATACATCTCACAAAATAGGGTGCATTTATCAAAGTAAAATTGTTTATTGAGTTCATCTAACCTTCTAAATATCATCAATGGATAAAAAGATATTTTTCATCACAGGCGTTTCTAGTGGTCTTGGGAAAGCATTAGCAGAGACCATCATAAGCGAAGACAACTATGTGGTTGGTACATTCAGACAAGAGAACGAAGTTGTAGCTTTCAATAATCGACATAAGACTAATGCCGAAGGAGTGATGTTGGATGTTACAGACATCGATGCCATAGACTCGACAATAGCTACCATAATTGGCAAACATGGAAAAATAGACGTACTAATCAACAATGCAGGTCTTGGTTATTCTGGAGCTGTCGAAGAAGCAACGATGGAGGAAGTAAGAAGGATATTTGAAGTGAACGTCTTTGGTGCGCTAAAGCTAACGCAGGCTGTGCTGCCGTCGATGAGGGCCAACAAGAGAGGTCAGATCGTACAGATCTCTTCGCATGCCGGAGTCAAGGCGTTTGCCGGATTTGGTATATACAATGCGAGCAAATTTGCCTTAGAAGGCTTTAGCGAAGCATTGGCACAAGAAGTTCAACCGCTGGGTATCAGCGTTATGATTGTAGAGCCAGGACCATTCAGAACTGACTTTGCAGGCCGATCCTTGATGCGTGCTAAGCGAAGGATAGAGGATTATGCTGATACCGCGGGTGCATTTGGAGATAGATTAGACAATGCACATAATAAGCAAGAAGGTGATCCTGTCAAAGCAGCGCAAATAATATTAGAACAGATCAATTCTAAGAATCAGACGCTAAGGTTACCTCTAGGTACTGTACCGTTGAAGACCATCGTCATGAAGATCGACAGCCTCAAGTCAGATATCGAGGCTAATAGGGAGAATGCTATGAACGCCGTATTTGAAAATTAGAACTCTAAATAATGAGCATCTATTTTTTTAATTAGGTAATATCGAAGAGCTAGTTGCATCAGAAGAGTCTTCTAATTAGATATCGATTTTGTAATTAGATTGACTCGCTCAAGTAAAATCATATCCTATGATAAACTACAATACTTTATTTTAACAGACAAAGTAGATGCCCGATTTTGCTCAACTTTTCTAAAAAGTTGTGAATGGAGAAGAGAAGGAGAAATCCAAAAATAGAATTCAACAGTGAGTTAGTGTTAAGAATTTAAAATCCTATAGATTAATTCTTAACATCACGCTACAGAACATCATATGTAATATATCAATGCGTAGTCCCTTTGGGGATTAGCAGCTTTGTAATCTGCATGATAAATCAGATCCGGTGACGGTCATGATATGGGCGTAACAGTACATATTGTCGTCGAAACTACAGGCTTTCGTTAAATTATTCGTTCTTTCATACTTCCATTACTCATGTTAATGATGTGGTCAAAATTATATCTAAATAGAGAAGATGGATAGAAGTAATAATTACAATAATGTGCTGAAGGATATATATCGAAAGGTTCTATCTGAAGAAAGCAAAGGCGCTGTTGCTCAGTATATACCAGAATTGGCGGAAGTGGATCCAGACCAATTTGGAGTTGCGCTCTTGACGGTTGACAATGAAGAATATGGTATCGGTGATTGGCAGAAGAAGTTCTCTATACAAAGTATATCGAAGGTGCTATCACTCAGCTTGGCTTACAAAGTTATGGGCGATAGTATCTGGGGAAGAGTAGGAGTAGAACCTTCAGGCAATGCATTTAATTCTCTCATACAATTAGAAACAGACAATGGAATCCCCAGAAATCCTTTGATCAATGGAGGCGCCATAGTCATATGTGATATGCTGGTGAGTCAATTGAATGATCCGATAAATGATTTTCTAGAGTTCGTAAGAGACATCAGTTGTTGTACAGAAATCAATATTTGTACATCAACTGCCAAGTCTGAAGAGTCAGTGGGCTTTAGAAACAAAGCACTCTGTCACTTTATGAAGTCATTTGATAATATTGAGAATAGCCCTGAAGAAGTGCTTGATTTTTATTTTAACATGTGTTCTATCAAGATGAACTGCCAAGAGTTGACGAAGACATTTATCTTCTTAGCGGACAGCAATGTTAAGAACGTCAATGGAACTAAGGTTTTAAGCCTTGCAAAGGCCAAAAGAATAAATGCTATCATGCAGACATGTGGGTTCTATGATGAATCAGGAGAATTCTCTTTCAAAGTAGGGCTGCCTGGGAAGAGTGGAGTTGGAGGAGGAATCGTAGCAGTGCATCCTGAAAAATACTGTATCGCTGTATGGAGCCCAAAGTTAAATGAAAAAGGCAATTCTTATAGAGGCATGAAGTTTTTAGAATCATTCACAACAGAAACACAACTTTCTATATTTTAGAATGTATGATTACTATTAGATAACAGTAACATCCGACTGAGATGAATCAATTATTATAACGGCAATTAGCATCATCGATATTAATCTAAGGATGATATATCCGCAAATCTTATAAATGATAACGAACGCTGATCTTCACTATACTTTAATAAAAGAGATAATTGAGAAGGGTTATGCTCCAAGTATCCCATCTCTTTCTGAACTTCTTGATGATAGCAGAGACGAAGTTGTCAGAGCGCTGTATGCGCTACAAGATGATCATGGCGTAGTCCTTCATCCTCATGAGCCTAAAGTATGGGTAATCCATCCCTTTTCATTAGCACCTACTAATTTTTATGTCCGATCAAGTAAGGGAGAATGGTGGGGTAATTGTGCTTGGTGTTCATTAGGGATAGCAGCGCTAATCAAAGATGACGTCATCATTAGTTCATCTGTAGGTGCAGAGACAGAAAGAATAGAGATCAATATTGTTGATGGTGTGATACAAGAGACTGACTATCTTGTTCACTTTCCTATAGCTATGAAGCATGCTTGGGACAATGTCATCTATACGTGCAGCAATATGTTGTTTTTTGAAAAAGAAGATCAAGTTGTAGCATGGACAAGGAAGCACAATATCCCTATGGGGGATGTTCAACCTATTGAGAATATTTGGAATTTTTCTAAGCAATGGTATGGCAACCATCTGAATCCTAATTGGAAAAAATGGACAATTGACGAAGCTAAACAATTATTTGCTACTTATAATCTAACGGGGGCTACATGGGATCTCGGTGATGCTAAAGAGAGATTCTAATTATAGAACAAAAAGTTATGATACACTGACGTTTTTTTATATTGATATAATGTCTTATTAGATGAATACAAATCACCTCAAGTCCTCCTTCGCATTACCATGTGGCGCGGTGCTTAAAAATCGGTTAGTCAAGTCCGCCATCACAGAACGGATCAGTGATAAGAACCTTGAACCTAACGAAAAGCATCATCGACTCTATAAGATGTGGGCCGATACCGGTGCAGGGTTGATCATCACGGGTAATGTAATGGTGGATTCTGTTCATATGGAGTCTGCAGGTAATGTCTATGTCGGTGATGATAGTATATTGCCAAAGATGAAAGCATGGGCTGATGTTGCTAAGAAAGATGATAACCATGTATGGGTACAGATATCTCACGCAGGACGACAGACTAATATATTCAAAACACTTCATCCATTGGCGGCTTCTGATGTTCAGCTACATAAAATGGGTTTATTTGGAAAACCTAAAGCTATGTCTGAAGAAGATATATATGAGGTCATTAAGAACTTTGTCAAGGTTGCTGTCATCTCTAAGCAAGCAGGATTCACAGGTATTCAAGTCCATGCTGCTCATGGGTATTTGCTGAGCCAGTTTCTATCACCAAAGACTAATATCAGAACTGACCAATGGGGTGGTAACATAGAGAATAGAAGTCGTCTCTTACGTATGATTATTGATGAGACACGTAGAGCAGTTGGATCAGATTTTCCAATTGCAATAAAGCTTAATTCTTCAGACTTTCAAAGAGGGGGATTTACAGAAGTGGAATCCTTGCAGGTCATCAAGATGTTAGAAGGCAAGATTGACCTATTGGAGATATCTGGAGGGACATATGAGAAGTTAGTCTTTTTTGAAATGAATGAAGAACGTGTAAAGGAAAGCACAAAGCAAAGAGAGGCATACTTTATGGACTTCTCTCGCAAGGTGCGATCTATCAGTAAGTTACCGCTATTAATCACGGGAGGGTTTCGTTCATATGACTTTTGTAATCAGGTGCTTGAAGATGACGAACTTGATCTAATCGGTATGGCGCGCCCATTCATCACCAACATAAGAGATATCCCAGGATTCTTGGATAACAAGATTGACAAATTAGAAAACTTAGTATTGAGAACTGGTATCAAGTCTATGGATACTGCGGGAGAAGGAGGATTCTATGCGCGCCAAGTGATTAGGCTATCAGAAGGCAAAGGATTAGATCTAAAGATGAGCGCATTAAATGGTTCTATATTCATGATTACCCATGAGTTGAAGAAGTCGATGATCAATAGATTTGCTTGATCAGTAATATGGTACTGTCTTTATAATCTGACTGTACTAGACAGGCACACGGTCTATGTATAACCTTCGATAGAATACTTCTTAAGACTGAAGAATAGAAGTGTCCGTATGACCTAAGTCTTTGCTTGTCCTTGCTCTTTGATCAGTAAGAAATTCTTGTAGCCCATCTATTTGTTAACAAATACCATCCATACTTTGATGGTAAGTGAAATACATTAACCAATACGTTGATAATAACTAATAATTAAACGATCTTAAGGCAGTAACTCCTTGTAAATGGATATTAATGTTGACAAAAAGAGGGGATTTGTCTGGTTATATGGTAGTTACATGCAA
>CAZRXJ010000118.1:0-6354 GCA_964604025.1 uncultured Saprospiraceae bacterium
CATCATCTGGCGAATAAATTCTTGTAATCCCATTCTTGTGTAAGTCTTCAATCTCTGTAGGCAAAATCGTACCTCCGCCACCACCAAATATCTTAATATGTCCTGCACCTTTTTCTTGAAGCAAATCATAGGCATATTTGAAAAACTCGATATGACCACCTTGATATGATGTAATCGCTATGCCCTGAACATCTTCTTGTATGGCGGCATCCACGATCTCCATGACTGGTCTATTATGTCCAAGATGTATGACTTCTGCACCAGTTCTCTGTATGATACGTCGCATGATGTTAATAGCTGCATCATGGCCATCAAATAAGGAGCCCGCAGTCAGAATGCGGATTTTATTTTTCGATTTATATGGTACGATTTTTTCCATCTACTTTCTTTTGAATTCAGCCTTTCTTTTTTCTATAAAAGCTCCTGCTCCTTCTTTAAAGTCTTCTGTCTCAGCTAATCTACCAAAAGCTTCTACTTCTGATTGATATCCATCTTTAGATTCATCATAATAGTCGTTGACTGTTGTTATAATTTCTGATATCGCAAGAGGTGCTTTTTTTGAAATCTTAACTATCATTTCTTTGGCGGATTGGATCTCTTGTCCTGATTCGACAACCTTATTAACTAGTCCTAAATGTTGAGCTTCTTCAGCTCCGATCATATCACCTGTCATCAACAGTTCTATAGCCTTTCCTCTTCCTATCAACCTGGGTAATCGCTGTGTTCCTCCATAACCAGGTACAATACCTAGGTTCACTTCTGGTTGCCCAAATCTTGCTTTCGAACCTGCAATCCTCATATGACATGCCATGGCTAATTCACATCCACCACCAAGTGCAAATCCATTAACAGCTGCAATGACAGGAACTGGAAAGTATTCTATTCTTTTATAAATATCTTGTCCCCTTTGAGCCATAACTTGGGCCTTTGAACTATCTAGTGATACAAATTCTTTAATATCTGCTCCTGCAACAAATGCTTTTTCACCAGCCCCAGTGATAATTACCCCTTTTAGGATATTAGGATCAATATCTTCTTGAAATAATTGAATTAAATCTTTAAACACTTGGTCATTCAAGGCATTCAATGCTTTGGGTCTATTGATGGTAACAATTAGAATCCCATCTTCATTTTCAACAAGTATTGTATCGTATGTCTTCACTCTTAATTTTTAGTCATAAGAGTCGAGATAAGAGAGTCGAGATTTCTCTCAGCTCTAATTTCTCACTCTCGTTATTCAATTCTTAATTATAGACTTCTCATTATTTTTAGTCATAAGAGTCGATATTTTTGGAAGCCTCACTCAATCCAATATACTCCTATATCCATCACTAAACACATCTCTACCTATGATCAACTTCATGATCTCTGAAGTCCCTGCATAAACTCTACTTACTCTGGCATCAGCAAACATTCTACTGATTTCATACTCTTCCATATATCCAGCTCCTCCGTGTAATTGTACACCAAGATCCATCATTCTATTTTCTAATTCAGAAGCCAGCAGTTTTACTTTTGCTCCTGCATTTGCGGTAAGCGTCCTATTGTTGTTGAGTTGTACACAGTGATCTATGTATACTTCAAGCATCTCTAATTCTGCATCCATCTCAGCCATTTTAAACTGAGTGTTTTGAAATTGTGATATCGACTTACCAAACGCTTTTCGCTCCATTACAAAATCCCTTGTGATGTTAAATCCATGTCTTGCATGTGCAGCGGACTGGCATGCTACAATCAATCTCTCTTCTGCAAGACCATCCATGAGATAGTAGAATCCTTGCCCTGGTTCTCCAAGTATATTTTCCTTAGGGATCTTCACATTATCAAAAAAGAGTTCAGCAGTGTCTTGACCCTTAAGACCCAATTTTGCAAGATTTGCTCCTCTAGAGAATCCTTCCATCCCTCTCTCTACAGCACATAAAGTCAAAGCATGTTTACTATCTGCGCCCACTGTCTTAGCTGCCACAACTATTGCATCTGCATTGATACCATTGGATATAAACGTCTTGTTACCATTGAGTAAGAAGTGATCTCCTTTGTCTTCTAATGTAGAACGCATACCAGATAGATCACTGCCCGCATCTGGCTCTGACATCGCTACAGCTAAGATGATATCTCCTTTTGCGGCTCCTGTTAGAAACTTTTGTTTTTGCTCCGGCGTTCCGAGCTTCTCGAAATAAGGCCCAACAAGTCTACTGTGTAAAGTGTTGAACCAATCCAAGCATCCCGCTCTTAAGGTCTCTTCGATTATAATCTGTTCGTATCTGAAGTCGGTGTCCCCCAACCCCCCATACTCTTCATCCGGCCAGATCATAAGAAAACCCATTTCTCCAGCCTTCTTAAAAGCAGATCTATCAACTATACCATCTTTGCGCCACTGACCCATATTTGGTTTGATATCCTCTGCTAAGAAATTGCGATATGCTTCTCTGAATAAGATCTGGTCTTCCGTAAATCCTCGAACACTTAATACAGTTTCAGCTATAGCAATACTCATATCTACTTGTTTTAAGTCCTGCAAAATTAACCGAATTCTTAAAGACAAGTTGTGAGATTATATTTATACTCTTAATGTGAATGAGTTTATAAGCAGTCATATCTAAATAGTACAAAAGTTTTACCGCCAATATTTTAACTAAAAGCAGCCCAACTGGTATTTCAAAAGTCAAATTGGACTTAAAAATCTTCTTATCTTCCTCCTTTATATTAAGCCCTAATCTAAAGTAATAAGATGGAGTTAAAGATAAACGGTAAAAATCACGAAGTCGATGTAGAACCAGGCATGCCTTTGCTCTGGGTACTCAGAGACGTCCTCAATATGACAGGTACCAAGTATGGTTGCGGTGTCTCATCTTGTGGTGCATGCACGGTGCATATAGATGGCGTTGCAACAAGGACATGTGTCTTACCTGTCAACGCTGCTGTCGGCAAAGATATAACGACTATCGAAGGTATCGGTATCGGTGGTGAACAAACCGCAGTCCAAGCAGCATGGGTAGAGCATCAAGTTCCTCAATGTGGATACTGTCAGTCAGGCATGATCATGGCGGCCGAGGAGTTGTTAAACAACAATCCTGATCCCACCGATGAAGATATCAACCAATCGATCACTAACATCTGTCGATGTGGCACTTACAATAGAGTAAGAGACGCTATCAAGTCTGCAGCTAAGAAAAGACAAGACCCTGGAACATTATTAGGAGCTCTATAAAAATTGAAGAAGATGGAATATCAAGATAAAAAGAAACGTAACAAGTGGTCTCGTAGAGCTTTTATAGGAACCACTGGCTTATTAGGTACTGGCCTTGTGGTTGGCGTGGGCGGTATGGCATATGTCAGCAAGCAGATTAAAAAATACTCTGGAGCTGGATTGGGAACAGGTGACTCACTCAACGCTTGGATCAGAATAGCTCCCGATAACACTGTGACTTTAGCTATCGCGCGTGCGGAGATGGGACAAGGTGTATACACTTCGCTTCCACAAATGATCGCTGAAGAACTAGAGATCGAAATGAATAAGATTAAGGTAGTTCACCCTCAACCAGAAGCACCTTACTCTAACACTTTTTTAATGACACAAGAGTCTTCTAATATATACAAAGGCTTATCCGCAATGGAAAAAATCTACTCGTTCTTGCCTTTAGTAGGAACGGGTGGAAGCACTTCCGTAGCAGATGGATGGTACAACATGAGATATGCAGGTGCAACAGCAAGAGAGATGTTGATACAAGCTGCTGCTGAACGTTGGGATGTACCTATTTCTGACTGTTATGCTGAAAATGGTCAGGTAATCAATCGAACCAATAGGAATCGTATCAACTATGGAGACATAGCCGAGGCTGCAGCTAAGATCAAGTTAGATGGTCTTCCAGAACTCAAGAAGAAGTCAGATTATAAGATCATAGGCCAACCTGTACAACGCTTGGATATACCAGATAAAGTAGATGGTACTGCAGAGTTCGGATTAGATATAAGATTAGAAGGTATGCTATATGCAGCTATAAAACATCCGGCAACAATCGGTGGAAAAATAACCAAGATCACAAACGAGGATGAAGTCCTCTCAATGAATGGAGTTAAGAAAGTCATTCTTACAGAGTTTGGCGCTGCAGCTGTTGTTGCCGATAATACTTGGGCGGCAGACAATGGAACGAAAGTGATGGAAGTTGAAGAAGAAACAACGCACGCAGCACTTTCAACAGCAACAATTACTGTTGAGATGAAAAAACTACTTGACGAAGCACCTATAGCAACACCAGAAAATCATGGAGATGTAGAAAGTGCATTTGGCTCTGATATAGAAGGTGTCACCATTGAGGCCAATTACGAGGTACCATATATAGCGCATGCGACTATGGAGCCTATGAACTGTACAGTACTGGTGAAAGATGGCACTTGCGAAAGTTGGGTGGGACATCAAGCACCCTCGGTGGCTCAAACCATGCTTTCTGAAGTTATAGGTGTCCCGAAAAAGAATACCAAAGTGAATATCTCTTATCTGGGTGGTGGATTTGGTCGAAGAGCAGAACCTGACTTTATAAGATTAGCTGCTGCAGTAGGAAGAGAGATGGAAGGCACACCCGTTCAGACACTCTTCACCCGAGAAGAAGACATGCGCAATGATATGTATCGTCCTGCTGCTGTATGTAAGTTCAAGGCTAAGGTCAAGCCTAATGGCGAGATTGAAGCTTGGGACAACATGGCAGCACTACAATCTGTAAGCAACAATGCGTTGATGCGGATCATGCCAGCCATGGCCACTCCAGCTAAGAAAGATCCAGCTACTGCTGAGGGATTGACACATTTGCCTTATGCCATGAACAACAATCGTGTTGCATTTGGCAATATTGATCTACCCATCCAGATAGGTTTTTGGAGGAGTGTAGGATTTAGTCAAAACACATTCTTTTCAGAATCTTTCATGGATGAATGTGCTCATGCTGTAGGTATGGACACATATCAATTTAGAAAATCTAAAATGGGAAAGTTCCCTCGCTATGCAGCGGTCTTAGACAAAGCAGCAGAGCTTAGCGGATGGTCAACTCCCGCTGAAGAAGGAAGGTATAGAGGAATAGCAATTGCGAAGTCTTTTGGATCTATAGTAGCGGAAGTAGCAGAAGTAATAAAAGTCGGAGAGAAAGAATTCAAAATTGACAAATACACTTGTGTCATCGATTGTGGAAATGTTATCAACCCTGATACTGTTAAAGCACAAGTGGAAGGAGGAATGATATACGGTCTTACTGCGGCACTATATGGAGAAATCACTTGGAAAAACGGAGGTGTCGAGCAATCTAACTTTCCATCGTATGAAATGGTTCGAATGGCAGTCTGTCCAAAGGTCAATGTACACATCATGGATCTTGATGAGCACCCCGGTGGTGTCGGCGAACCAGGTACTCCACCAGCAGCTCCTGCATTAGCAAATGCGCTGTTTGCAGCCACTGGTGAAAGAGTGAGGTCGTTGCCATTGACAAAGCACGGTTATACTTTTGTATAAGACAATTTGCTGATAGGGCTGGATGCAAAGGTCATTGTAGTTTATGACCTGAGTTTACATTTATAAATTGGAGAATTTCTTTGGGCGAGATGATCGAATCAAATGCAACTTTTTTCTACAGACTATGTAAACACAGAACTAAGTTCGAATAAAGCAAAACAACTTTAGTTTTAAAAATTTGTGACTTCTCCGATATCATTTAATTCACACTGGTCAAGATCAGAACCCTTCAACATCTAGTCGATCAATTTGACAGACTGTTATCACTGGGGTCATGTCCAACCCTCTAGCAGGCCTTTCTGGATTAGACGGTTCAAAGTTTTTAGATCGACTATGTATCACGTCGCCATTGTTATTGAGCACAACTATCTTAATCAAGTCTCCTTCTTTTAAGTCGGCATTAAATGCTGCACCAGAATCCGCCTCTATTTCAAATCGCTGATTCTTTCCTTCGTGGGTAATACTAAAAGTCAAGTTCTCACCTGGCGAACAAAGTGCATCCCAATGACCTGTCCAATTAACAAGCCCTATTACAGGCAGTCTCTCTACTAATTGATCATCACTATCATTTTCTGTGCAACTGACGAATAAAGTGCAAAGCAAAGCAATGTGTAGTAAATAGTGCCTCATGATTATTCGTTTACATCTATACGTTTGATGTATTCAATATGCTGCACACTCGCAAAACAAATCCTAGTCAACAAACTTTTTTGGTGACATCAATAATAATTAAGGCCAATCAGATTAACTCTCCAGTAACAAATCAATAATAAAAGTAATCCTACTATATTAAACACGATCCAGGGTAAGTCTACTTTTTTTATAAATTCCCATTTTCTAATTAATTCTATCGG
>CAZRXJ010000119.1:0-6305 GCA_964604025.1 uncultured Saprospiraceae bacterium
ACAAAAAGCGATCTACCTCAATTGCAGATTCTCTTCCTTCGCTGATCGCCCATACAACAAGTGATTGACCACGTCGCATATCTCCAGCGCTAAAGACTTTATCCAAATTTGACTTATAATCTGATCCTGTCTGTACATTTCCTCGATTATCTAAGGCCACATCGAGTTGTTCTAGCAATCCAGTATGTTGAGGATGCACAAATCCTACAGCTATTAGTGCTAATTCACATGGGATCTCTCTTTCGGTTCCATCTATTTCTTTGAAAGTAGAGCGGTTTAGACTTTCGTCAAATATCCATTCTATATCTACAAGTTTCAATGCTCTGAGGTTGCCATCTTCATCACCGACAAATTCTTTAGTTAGCAATGCCCACTTGCGATCGCATCCTTCTTCATGAGAAGAAGATGTCCTCAGCTCCATAGGCCAAAGTGGCCAAGGTGTACTCTCATGTCTCGACAAAGGTGGTTTTGTAAGCAACTCGATCTGGGTGATACTGGCTGCCTTTTCTCTATTAGATGTGCCTGTACAATCTGCACCTGTATCACCTCCTCCTATGATTACAACATTTTTATCCTTGGCTGTGATGATATCATGATCAAACTTCGTCTGTCCAGCAACTTGTCTATTCTTTTGTTCTAAAAACTCCATTGCAAAATGAACGCCATTTAATGTTCTTCCAGGTATAGGGAGATCTCTAGGTACTGTACTTCCACCTGCAAGAACGATAGCATCATAATCATTCATTAACTTCTCTCCAGAGATATCAACACCCACATCAACACTTGTTCTAAATGTTACTCCAGAGGATTCCATTATCTGAACTCTTCTCTCTACCACCCACTTTTCTAATTTAAAGTCAGGAATGCCATATTGTAACAATCCTCCCACTTTATCATTTCGTTCAAATACTGTAACGGTATGACCTGCCTTGTTGAGTTGATCTGCGGCTGCCAGTCCAGCTGGGCCTGATCCAACAACTGCAACTGTCTTTCTGGTTCTTGTAATATCAGTATCAGGTTGTACCCAACCTTCTTCATATGCTTTTTCAACGATTGACTTTTCAATATGCTCTATAGAAACTGGATCATTGTTGATGCCGAGCACACAAGCTTTTTCACAAGGTGCTGGACATATACGACCTGTGAATTCCGGAAAATTGTTCGTACTCGATAATATATTATATGCCTCTTTCCAATCTTCTTTATAAACAGCATCGTTAAAATCAGGAATAATATTTCCAAGCGGGCAACCACTATGACAAAATGGAATACCACAATCCATACATCGAGCCGACTGTTCTTTTGTTAATTTTTCAGAATGAGCCAAATAGATTTCTTTATAATCATCTACTCTCTCTGTAACTTCACGTTTCTTTGGCAGTGCTCTGCCATATTTCATAAATCCTTTTATATCTCCCATTATAATCTTCCTTTATGATGCGACTGCCACTTC
The DNA here is from genome assembly GCA_964604025.1 of uncultured Saprospiraceae bacterium. Classification (GTDB taxonomy): domain Bacteria; phylum Bacteroidota; class Bacteroidia; order Chitinophagales; family Saprospiraceae; genus JAJRXG01. The sequence goes on from CAZRXJ010000119.1 coordinate 1,454, forward strand.
ACTTTTCTTAGCCATATCGGCCAATACTCTTTTATATTCTTCTGGCATTATTTTTATAAAATTGGACTTATCTACTTTCCAATTTTGAAGTATCTTAAGCGCTGCAGTACTACCTGTATATTTAAAGTGACTGCGCACATGGCCGCGTAACATGTCATCATCCGATTCATCTAATTCTTCAACTAAGATCATCTCCATATTGAGATAGTGTCTTGCTTCATTATTCGGATCATATATATAAGCGATACCTCCGCTCATCCCAGCACCAAAATTTCTACCTATACTTCCAAGTACAACAACGCAACCTCCAGTCATGTACTCACATCCATGTGCGCCGAGGCCTTCTACAACTGCTGTAGCTCCACTATTGCGAACACAAAATCTCTCGCCTGCAACACCTTTTATATACGCCTCTCCAGATGTTGCACCATATAAGGCTACATTGCCAACTATAATATTCTCCTTGGGTGTCAAGGTAGCTGTACGATCAGTAGATAGAATTAATTTTGATCCGCTCAATCCTTTACCAAAGTAATCATTAGCATCTCCTTCTAAAGTGAATGTCAATCCTTTAGCACCAAAAGCTCCAAAACTCTGGCCTGCAGATCCTCTAAATCTAAAATTTATTGAATCGTCAGGTAAACCTTTGCTTCCATACTTCTTAGCAATCTCATTAGAAAGCATTGTTCCAATCGCTCGATCGGTACTCACCACATCGAAGACACTATTAATTGTAATCTTATCTTCTAATGCAAGCAAGGCATATTCTATAAGTTGACGATCTACAACATCATCGATGTCATGATCCTGTTTTACATTATTATAATTAACTTGCTCATCTGCAAGTTGATCTCTATAAAGTAAAGGACTAAGGTCAATGCTTTTTAATTTCCAATGAGTGAGGTCTTCTCTTATATCAAGAAGATCTACACGGCCAACCATCTCATTGACAGTTCTAAATCCTAATGAAGCCATGATCTCTCTAAGATCGTTCGCCAGAAAGTAGAAAAAATTAACTACGTCTTCAACCTTTCCATCAAACTTCTTTCTCAATTCTGGATCTTGAGTGGCTATCCCAACTGGGCAGGTATTCAAATGACACTTTCTCATTAATATGCACCCTTCAACTACTAAAGCTGCAGTGGCTATACCCCATTCTTCTGCTCCTAGCAAGGTTGCGATAGCCATATCTCTACCTGTCCTTATCTGACCATCAGTCTGAAGCACTACACGGTTTCTAATTTTATTTTGAATTAAAGTTTGATGAGTTTCCGCTAGTCCTAACTCCCATGGTAGACCTGCATACCTTATCGAACTTAATGGAGATGCTCCAGTACCACCATCATGACCTGCGATAAGTATATGATCTGCTTTTCCCTTTGCCACTCCAGATGCTATGATACCCACTCCCGCTTTAGAAACCAGTTTCACAGATATTCTTGCATCGCGATTGGCATTTTTAAGGTCATATATTAATTGCGCTAGATCTTCTATAGAGTAGATGTCATGATGCGGAGGTGGAGATATCAACCCAACTCCTGGTGTAGAGTGCCTGACTTTAGCAATCCAGTCATTGACTTTATGTCCCGGGAGTTGACCACCTTCTCCTGGTTTTGCACCTTGAGCCATCTTTATCTGGAGCTCATTTGCATTAGAAAGATAGTTTATTGTCACTCCAAATCTTCCCGATGCAACTTGCTTTATAGCTGATCTCTCCCAGTCTCCATTTTCTAATTTGTCAAATCTAATTTCATCTTCTCCTCCTTCACCACTGTTACTCTTTCCTCCTATTCTATTCATAGCTTTAGCCAATGTGCTATGCGCTTCATGAGAGATAGAACCAAATGACATTGCACCCGTGGCAAATCTTTTTAGAATGTTTTCTACTGGTTCTACTTCTTCAATAGGTATTCTACTATTCTCATTTTTTATTTGCAATAAACTTCTTAACGTACAAACTTTTTCAGCTTGAGCATTAATAGTATCTGTATATTTTTTATATACGCCATAGTCGTTCTTCTTAGTACTATGTTGCAGAAGATGTATAGTCGTAGGATTGAACAAATGGTACTCTCCTCTTTGCTTCCATTGATAAATACCCATATCTATCAATTCATTTTCAAAATCATCTGAAAAGGCTACACTGTGTTTAGTTATGGCTTCTTTAGCCAGCATATCAAATGTCATTCCTGATATCCGAGAGATAGTCCCTTTAAAACAGATATCGATTACTTCTTTAGATATACCCAAAGCTTCAAAAGCTTGAGCACCTCTATATGATTGAACAGTAGATACACCCAGCTTGGACATTATCTTAAGCAAACCTTTATTCAATGCTTTGATATAAATGTTAACTGCCTTTGCGGGTGTAGGTACGTTTTCTAATTTGGCAGCGGCATGAAGAGATCGGACAGTCTCATAAGCAAGTGTTGGGAAAATGGCGTCAGCTCCGTATCCGATCAATGTAGCACAATGATGTGTCTCAACGATATCTCCTCCTTGGATAATCAACGAGGCTTTAGGTCTTAACCCTGCGATTACTAACGAGTGATGTACAGCACCAGTTATCATCAATGAAGGAATGGGTATCTCACTCGCAGATATTTTAGTATTGTCTAGTACAATTAGATTCTTTCCAGCGCTTATAAGTTTTTCAACTTTATCGCAGATAGATCTTATTCTTATTTTTAAATCTCCTTCTTTATAATCTGCACCAAATGTACATTCTACATGAGCAGACTTATAACGCTCATGCTCAATATATCTTAGTTTTAGAAAATTCTTTTTGTCAAGAATTGGACTTTCTAATCGGATGAATTTTACAGTATTCTTCTTTGTCTCTAATATATTACTACTTCCACCTAAGATTGTCTTCAAGGTCATATATTCACTTTCTCTTAGTGAATCAATGGGTGGGTTAGTTACTTGAGCAAATTGTTGCCTAAAGTAATTGGCTATGTGTTGTGCATATCTTGACAAGATGGCCAGAGGTATATCGGCGCCCATAGAACCGACTGGGTCTTTAGAATTCTGAACCATCCCTTTGATAATCTGTTCTTCATCTTCTAAAGTATACCCTTGAGCAGTCTGTCTTTTTGAAAGCGATATTGAAGATTCAGGAAGGCTTTGTTCACTAAGATCTATGTCGGATAATTCAAATCTACTTTCTTCTAACCATGTTCCATAAGGTAATCGATTACAGATGATACGCTTTAACTCTTCATCACCAACAACCTTCTTAAGATCAAGATCTGCAATTAGAATTTTACCAGGTTCTAATCTTCCCTTCTTTACTACTATAGCTGGATCAACAGGCAGAACACCAGTCTCTGATGCTAATATTAATCTGTTATCATCTGTTAGACAGTATCTGGAAGGTCTTAAGCCATTGCGATCTAATGTACCACCAATAAGTGTGCCGTCAGTGAAGCACATACTTGCTGGCCCATCCCATGGCTCCATCAGAGCTTCATGATATTCATAAAAGTCTCGCTTGTACTTTTGAATATGACTGGCGTTTTGCCAAGCCTCAGGTATCATCATCATTAATGCATGTGGTAAGGTCCTACCATTGTGCACTAGAAATTCTAATATGTTGTCAAATACCGCAGAATCACTACTAGTTGTATTGTATAGTGGTTTCATCTTATCAAGTTGCTCACTTGATATCAGATCACTTTTGATCGATTGTTCTTTTGCTGCCCACCAGTTTTTGTTTCCTTCGATTGTATTGATTTCTCCGTTATGAGCGATCATCCTAAAGGGTTGTGCCAACTTCCATCGAGGTACTGTGTTAGTTGAAAATCTTGAATGTACCAAAGCTACTGCTGATTCTAATTTTTCATTTTTAAGATCATCATAGTAGGCTCTCACCTGTACGGAAGTCAACTGGCCTTTGTAGACTATAGTGCGACATGACAACGATGCTATATAAAAGTCATGTTTATAACTTGGGAAAGCTGCGACTACTTTGTGTGTACTAATTTTTCTTAGCATCAACAACTTCCTATCTAAGATCTTACCTGACAGTCCTTCATGAGAGGAAAAGAAAAAATGAAAAATGTCTGGTTCACTTGCAGAGGATGTCACACCCAAAATAGAACTGTCGACAGGCACTCTTCTTTCACCAAAAAGATATAATCCAAATTGCGCCGCAGTCTCACTTATAATTTCCTTTATTTCACGAAAGTGTTTTCCTTTTGGCATGAAAAAAGATCCAACACCATATTCTCCTGGTGAAGGCAGATCGAAGCCTAATGCTTCATTACCGAACAACAAATGTGGTATATGAATTAAAATACCCGCTCCATCTCCGCTTTCAGGATCACAGCCACAAGCACCCCTATGCTCCATATTTTCTAACATAGTCAAGGCATCTGATACAATGCTGTGACTAGAGATCTTCTCTAATTGAGCGATCAACCCAATACCACAAGCATCAGATTCTAATTGAGGTGTATACAGTCCCTGTTGGTTAATGTCACTCATGTTTCATGAATTATAAGTATAAATTAAGGCGAAAGAATCTTAGGATAATTCTTATGAAGTCAAATTATCCAAAGTCCATAACACCAAGAGCAAAATTGACTGCCATTTCTCATAGCAAATCATTTTTCACTCGAACCAATGTATTGAATTAGAAAAGTAAGACAATTTTGACTGTTAAATGCCTTGAAATCGACAGGTCTTTATTAAGAATGAGTTCAGACTAGAATATTTTCGTTTTACACTGTTTAGAACAAAGTTGAATATTCCAAATTACATTTATATGTTATGCTTTGTTTATGATATCACTAAAAAAAACCTTCGTCCATTACAGCTTTATGCAATGACGAAGGCAGTCGTATGAAAA
>CAZRXJ010000120.1:0-6303 GCA_964604025.1 uncultured Saprospiraceae bacterium
CTAGAAGCGATATCTGCTATCTACTTAGGTGCAGGAGGTTCTTTTTTAAGAATGCCTAATTCTTCACCAAAGTACTGAGCGAATCTTGCGATGTCATTGGCCATCTCATTGTTATTAGTTGCCCTATAGAAAGTATCAGCCATACCTTTCAAAGTATAGTAGGTCATACGGTTCATCTCTCCTACTTCAAACTCAGAATTCCAAAGATCGATCTTCAAGGTCTCCAAGTTCTTTTTGTCAAAGATGGATACAAAGAATGCCTTAGCATCTGCTTCTTTGCCATTAGAGGGCGGGTCATCACTCGACCACTTGATCGCACCTGGGACATTGTTATCGTCAAGTGTTACTGTCAAATTTATCTTTACTTCTTTCATAATGTCATTAGATGTGTTATGCCTCTATTGATAGTGGTGTGAGATATGCACCTTGTTGTTTTAACTTGCGTAGTACGCCATTACCGCCACCGAGATGGCCTGCTCCAAAGCTAAAGAAAGATGGCTCATAATTGTGATAATCCAGGATGCGATCCGCCATTATATCATTGCGCTGATTAATCAATAAGTTACGATCCATGCCCAAGCTATCTTTACTCATCTTGTATAGTCGATGAATATCTTGTGCCTCATACACCTTAAGTAGTTTATTGATATATGATCTAGTTTTTGTTATGGTTTTAGATATCCTGATGAGATTGAGATATTGTTGATTGAGATCCATCTGCAACATAATAGCAACCTGTTCTTGAGGTGACTCAATGCCATAAGTAGATTTGTCATGTTCTTCTGCATATTGCCAGATCATATGATCTAAAGGTGTCTGCCCACCTCCATCTACTAATGCGGATTGGATAGCTGCCAATATAAAAAGAGGCCTAAACATTTTCATTTTGTCGATGTCAATATTGCAGTATTTGACGAAAGTAGATCTCATCTTATCCCATCGACTGGGAGACACATAATCATAGATATCGCAATCATCATCCAGTAACGTAAAGGGCTGGAGATAAGTGATGTCTTGTTGACCTATCGACGACTCGGTATATATGCGCTTATAAAGCTCTATCTGACTCTTAATCGTAGGCCAATGCTTCACGCACTCTGGTGTTCCAAGATGGATAGTACCACATAAAAATGATGGCTCAGGTCTACGATCCGTTGAGAAGGACCAAAAGAGACTTTTGACTTTCAAGGATCTACTCGTAAGAGAACGGCAATACTTTAGACTTTTTGACTTTGGATAAAGTCATCAGTGTTCTTAGTTTTTCTACTTCTTCGATTTGAGACAATTTCTTAAATAACAACTGTTCATATGCCGAGATGTCAGCACAGATGATGCGCAGTAGTGCATCTCCATCACCTGTTATAATATATGCTTCAGTGACCTCATCAATCATCTTGATCTTATCGATAAAGTTGTCGAGGGCATTTTCTTTTTGCCATGCAAGAGAGACGAGTACAAAGGTGCTTATATTCAATCCTAACTTTCCAGCATTGACCTTGGCGTGATAAGATTGGATGACACCAGATAGTTCTAATTTTTTTACTCTTTCGAGTGTTGGTGCTGGTGATAGACCGATGCGCTTGGAGAGGTCGAGGTTAGTGATCTTACTATTCTCCTGAAGTAATTTGATAATCTTAAGATCTATGTTGTCAAGCTTAGTTTCCAATATGCAATGTTTTTAGAATAAAATTTTTGCAAATATAGATTTTATTCTCAAATATTCTATGAGAATGCTAAACGTGTAATATTAATTTTCCACTCAAAATTTAATTTGGCAATTAACTCATCTTTTTTAGATCAGAATAAGATGGTAATCGCACCTAGAGCAGTGGCTATCAATAAAAAATATCGATAGTATTCTTCATTGATCCATGATACAATCTTTAGTCCCACCCAGAATCCAATGATGATTGCTGGCAGTAAGTATAGATCAATCTTTAGAGTCTCCCAATTGATGGTCTCCCAGCTAAAGATATGTATGGGTACTTTTATAAGATTAACTATGAAGAAGAGCCAAGCGGCCGTTCCAATAATCTCATTTTTAGGTAATCTCGTGGCCAGAAAAAACATATTTGCGAAAGCACCAGCCAGATTACCAATCATCGTAGCAAATCCTGCAGCGATACCAGCCAACCCAGCAAATAACCAATTGTTAGGGATGTGATTCTTATCTTGAAATTCCCACCAAAACATAATGAGCACACTTATCAAGACTACACCACCCAACCATCTCTTAAACGACTCAGCTGGTAGACGCTCCCCGATAAAAGCAGCGATAACCAATCCGATAATCATCGCGGGTAAGAACTTGGCTAGGTACTGCCACTTGACATGTCTTTTATAATATATCACGGCAAGCACATCTCCTGCGATAAACATCGGTAGGAGAATACCCGTCTGTGCTTTTGCATCATAGACAATTACGAATAATGCAACTACTACAATCCCAAGTCCCTTTAGTCCAGCTTTAGAAGCACCTACTAAGAAAGCAGCCAAGATGACCAGCGACAAGTGCGTAAGAGAAAGATCCATTAAAAGTTAATGTAGTATACATCATCTTGAGTCCTGTTGATAGATAAGATTCTAAACGATCCAGCACTTCCGTTACAATCTTCTATAAGGTCAAAAACGGCACAACTTTTAGGAAGTCCGGTAAAGATCAAAGTAAATGTGTTGTCACCCTTCTTTGTCCAAGTCCAGATGGGATACATCGAGATGTTCTCGGCATGTGCTAAGGTAGATACGTGATCGCTATGTTGATCAAACAGATAAGTGGTGGGCCATATGCGGATCCCATCTTCTCCTCGTGGTGACTGGTAGATACAATGCACAATGACTTGACTCTCGGGATAAGTCAATTCATTCAATTCATCCAGTATGGACGGCTCGATATCAATCTTTGGTCGTGTGATTATGTGCGCCATAAGGTCTAATATGGCACAAGATATTTATTGTCTCTGAAGTATCTTATTCTCTCAAGAAAATATAGACTCGGCATCACAAAGATCACCTGCAAAGCCCTATACTACTTGCTTTTACGCTCGAATTAACGTAATTTCGCGAGCTTTTGAGCAGGAAGAATAAGTTGCTCATGAATAAACAAGGGAAATATTTTTTATCATAAAGATCAATATGAGAAGGAAAAAATTTGAAATGGGTGTAGGTAAGTATTACTTCAATGTACTATCTGGACCTCAGACTGTGACGATACACAGAATTGAAAAAGCTGCCGCTGTTAATATGTTCTACACTTACAAAAAGTTAGGTAAGAATTGTGAATGGTTAGGAAAGTGGAACGGCAAAAAATTTGACGATAACGAAATGCCAGCTCAATAGATAAAAGCTAAAATTTTGTAAAAGCGCAATGACTTCAGTTATTGCGCTTTTTTTATGTGTACATCTCTACGTCACTTGATAAATAGCCATCTCGCCAAAAGGTCAACTACATATGTGCTGCGCTAGAACAAACCTGGATTTCAGTTGATTGTAAAAAAACCAAATGCCAGCATGGATACATTTGAGAAGTATTTAACATTTATGACTCCTCTATGAACCTAAAAGCTCATATTTTGCAGCTTCATATTATAAACACTAAACAATCTGTCAATGAATACATTTCTCTCCCTAATCATGTCACTTCTTATATCTACAGTGTCATATGCTAATGACTCAGAACTTAAGAAGGACTTCATAACTGGCAACCCATCTATTACTTCCATAAGTGCTCTTTCATTTGGACCGGAAGGCATACTATTCATAGGTGATAGTGATGCGGCTCAGATCGTAGCTATGGATCTCAGCGGACATGCTACAACAGATAATTCAGAAGTCAATCTGCAAAATGTAGATGGTATAATCGCTGAATTACTAGGTACTACTAAAGATCAAGTACAAATCACAGACATGGCTGTGAATCCAGAAAACAACAACATATATCTTGCTGTGATGCATGGCTCAGGCCAACCGCTACTTTTCAAAGTTGAGGGTAAGACCTTAGCACCCGTTTCGCTAGATCAAGTATCTTATTCTAAAGCATCTCTCGTAGATGCTGTTGCTACAGATGCAAAAGATCGTCGTGGTCGTTCTCTTAGAAAGTATGCCATCTCTGATTTGCATTATAGCAATGGAAAAGTAATGGTATCTGGATTGAGCAATCAAGAGTTCGCTTCAACATTTAGATCTATAGACTTCCCGTATAATGACAATCATCAGTATAGTTCGTTAGAGATCTATCATGCTGCACATGGAGCATATGAGACACATGCTCCGATCAAAGCATTTACCACCACTACTGTAAATGGCGCAACGCATCTAATCGCAAGTTATACATGTACACCTCTTGTTGTATTTCCCATGTCAACTATAAAATCAGGAGAACATACTAAAGGACGTACAATAGCAGAACTTGGAAATTGGAATGTACCATTGGACATCATAGAGATGGAGCGCAATGATAAGAGATACCTGCTCATGGCCAATAGCTCAAGAGCGCTAATGAAATTCAAAATTGCTGATATTGAAAAGTTCAACGACTCATTAACTGAACCAGTTGAAGAACCAGCGGCAACAGAAGGACTAGATTTTATCAATCTTCCATTTGTCAACGTACAGCAACTTGCAAAGCTTAATGACAAACAATTCTTAATGCTACAGAGACAGTCTAATGGTGACCTAGTCTTAAAGACGCAAAGCTCTCGTTGGTTATAGATGCTAAGATCAATCTTAGTAGTTATAATACTCTCTTTGCTAGGATGTGTTACATCCGCTCAGCAAATAGATTTTTCTAACGACAAAATACACATATCCCTAACAGAAGCATCAGATACTTCTGTTAGGGATTATGCTGTTTATAAAGGTGATATGTCTCTTGATGACATTTCATCAGCCACACCAATCCTAGTCAATATCACAAAAGATGAACAAGGGCTTACTCTTAACCCTTTTGTTCCTTTCTCTTATGAAGCTCCTTATTCATTACTCTTTCAAGGACGTATACATCCATTTACTATAGATCTCCCTAAGGACTATAAGAGATTGGAAGTTGTTAATATTTATCCGAGCAAATATGAATTGCCAGAAAACTTGCTGAAGTGGCATCTATCATTTAATGTGCCGATCAACACGGCTAACATAGATCGACATATCCGTATCGTAGATAGCGAGGGGCATATAGTCAATCGTGCTTTTTTGAAATTAGAAAATGCACTACTTAATAATACCAAGACAATACTTACTTTATGGGTAGAACCTGGAAGGCAAAAAAGAGGACTCGGTCCAAATGAAAAACTTGGAGCAGTCTATGAACAAGGAAAGAACTATACGCTTATCATAGACAAAAATCTAAAGGATCAGAATGGTGTGTCTTTACTATCAGATTATAAAAAGAACTTCACCATAGTGCGTGCTGAAAGAAAGACTGTTGACCCTTCATCTTGGAAGATCATAAATCCGTCAAAAGAAGATGATCTCATCATTCATCTTGGAAAGTCCATGGACTATATCAGCACAATCAATGGCTTGATTGTCTTTAAAAGCGATAAACAAGAGATCTCCGGTACATGGACTTTTGATTCAGAAGAACAAAGTATCATGTTCTCACCAATCAGCCATTGGACTAAAGGAGCATACTATATAGAGATAAAGCCAACGATAGAAGATCTTGCTGGCAATAATACGTATAGGCTCTTTGATCAACCTATAAACACATCAATACAAGAGTCGGATGTACCTAAGTTAAGACATATCTCATTCTTAGTACACTAAACTTCTCCTAAGGAAAAGTCAATATTCCGCTACCCTTCACATATTATAGATAAGTATCATAAGAATGTTATAAATTCACATCTTATCTATATCCTTGAGTTTACCACAGAAGACAAAGCCCTCTGGGCTCAGTAAGCAACCCTTAGAACTTGGTCATGAGCTGAAGTACGCTCTGGATACCTTAGAACACTCTAGTAAAAGTGTGTTTATATCTGGCCGTGCAGGAACAGGTAAGTCTACCCTTCTTCAGTTATTCAGATCTACAAGTCGGAAGAGAATAGCCGTCGTTGCACCTACAGGTGTAGCAGCACTCAATGTGTCCGGCCAAACTATACATTCTTTTTTCAAGTTTCCGCCCAGACTACTGGCTCCGCATGACATCAAGAAAGTAAAGAATCGAAAACTTTATAAAAACCTTGAGGTACTTATCGTAGATGAGATCTCAATGGTTAGAGCAGATATGTTCGAAAACATAGACCTTTTTCTACGGATCAATCGAGAAGTTGCTGCTCCATTTGGTGGTGTTAGGATTATAGTTTT
>CAZRXJ010000121.1:0-6281 GCA_964604025.1 uncultured Saprospiraceae bacterium
CTAGTCTAAGGTTTCTTGACTTGGCCCAGTCTGCTCTTATATTGAGATCAGTATGTGTCTTTAGGTCTATACCGATGATCGGGTCAAATCGTTCGTCAATTACAATCTCCGGCACTTCAAATCTTGCAAAATAATTGCCTGTTGCAAGCAAAGGGTCTATCCTAAAAGGGTTGCCTTCATCAAATTGCAAATCTGTCTGAAAACTGTTGACATTGAGTGTGTTCTTATAACTATGATTCAGACTAAAATTAGAAAACATATCCTTGAACAATGGAAGTTTAGAAAGTCCATTATATCTAAGGGACCAGTTGGGCTTAGGGATAAACCCACGTCTACTTACTCTTTCTCTCTGATCAAGCTCGACTGTAAATGGATCTTGATTAGTATATGCTGCTAAGAATGCCGGTATCAAAACATCAACATGTTGTCTGCCAAATCCAGATTGAAATCCAAGATCACTAACATGTGCTCGCGAGGTATTATTAGGTAATCTTTGAGATATAACTCTTCGATTTTTATCAAATCTTTGAAACAAGCCATCAACATCACCATTGAATAATGTATTAAGTGAAAAGAATGTTACTTCGTAACCACCAAAGTCTCTTTGCGTCAGTCGATTAAAAGCAAACGTCGTATCTACACCATCCACGTTGGGTGTATAGACAAAGTATTCTGAATGGTTCTGTGTATATCTTTTACCAAAGTCAACATCAATTGAAAAACCTTTCCAAGGTTCAACTTCTATGTCAGCTTCGTAAGTCTGACTGTTTTCCTGCACAACTTGTTGGTTTTGAAAGATACTTTTAGTTATAATCCGATCCTTACGCTCATCTAAGAAAGAGCCCAACTCTGGTTGTATCCCCAATACAAATCCTAATCCTGGATCACTTCCTGTAAGTCCAAAAAGCTTAGGAGTCTGCGTATAACCAGGTATAGTCGTAGACAATTCTTCAGAATAGTTAAACTTGATCTCTCTTATAGACAACAAAGGTCTCAATAGTATCTTTTCAATTGTAGAAGCATTGCCTGATGAAGCTTTTTTAGTTTCTTTAGCAGCATCCTTATCACCACGACTACTTCTTCGACGAGTTGAGCGTCGGTTCTTTCCTTCTAATCTCTTGAAGTAGCCTATTTTTTCATATAGTTTTTCGAAATCTAATGTCCCTCTTAGTGTTCTTCTCTGCGAATTCTGAATGATATTACCTAAGGTCAATCCATTGTCATCAAATGATGTGAGAGAGGCGGCGTTCCAACTATAGTCTCCATTGTATTGTGCTTGAGCAGTAATCCAATCTAAACCTGGGAAATACCGCAATGGTATATTGTAACTCACAGAGACACCTTGAGTATAGTTCTTCATTCTACCGAAGCTATTAAAGTTATCTCTTATAAAGTCACCAGCAAAGCTTGGATCATTGTTGATACGATCTGTATAAGATTCATCAACAAAGGTTCCATCTTCTCTTTGTTCAAACTCTTGACCGAAGACATCTTTCCACCTTCTTTGGTCAGCCGTGGAAGCAACTCCAACTTGTCTTAATTCATCTACAACTGCTGTTGCACTTGCGTCATAGTTTAATTTTAATGACTTAGCAAGATCCCATGATAGAGAATAGTTACGATTCCAATTAAATCTCTTGTCATCAAATACATACTCGAACCCTTCTGTTGGATCTGGCAATCTAAACAATCGCGAACTCTTATATCTCTGTATCTGTGTGTTGAACAAAAAAGAATTAGGAATCGGATTGAAGTTAAATTCTTTTAAAAATCTCAGCGGCTTTATATCTATCTTCTTAAATGGTTGAATGGGCTTCGCTTTGGCATTATAACTATACACCAACTCACCTCTCTGATCTTCGGTTATTTCTTCTCTTATAATCTCATCACTATGTTTAGTTCTTGAGAATGAATAACTAGCCGTAAGATTAGATACATCCCATGGTTTGGGATTACCTTCTCCTGTACGCTCTTTTCTAACATTGGTGAAGTTGAAAGTAGATATAGTGGTTATATCTTTTTGCCGCTCTATGATGTTCGTCCTTTGGTTTTCATCAAGATTGGGATTTTCTAAAAGTTGGTCTTTGGTAAGATCTAATTCTAGCGGATCGTATTCTGGCGTATTTGTCGAGCTAGCATACTGATAATAGAATGGTACACGCATGCCCCATTTCTCAGGAAACAACTTGCCCAATTCTAAATTAGTAGCTATGTCATACTCAGTTAGAGATTCTAAACTTCGCTCTAAGAGTTGCTCATCGATCTGGCCCCAACCTATGGAGTTGTAATTAAAACTTGTTGTAATATTTCCAAAATCACCCATTTGCAGTTCTGCTCTTGCAAGCGCCGCAACTCCTCCTCTATTATTTAATCCTTGAAGTCTTAGTTCGTTCACCCATACTTCTGCCGAGAGGGATGGTTCTCCACTGAGTCCAGTATTGCGAACACCGATCACCATGGATTTTATAAGCCCTAATGTTGGATTCCCCTTGATACTCACTTTAGCATTTGGGTTGTCGGGATTGATCCCTGGCATTTCGAAGACTTCTGTGAGCGGAGCTCCAGCATTATTCCTAGCTCTCTTTACGTCAGTGAATAATTCTAATGGAAAGTCAATCTTATTCTCATTCCTCCATACCTCATTAGAATATTCTTCTAAATCCACAAATGAGCCATCCGGTGCAATCAAGTCATTAGCGATTAGACTATCTGAAATTGCTAATGGAAGTTCATACTCATAGTAATTGTTGAGAAAATCTTTACCTACTCTTATGAACACGGCTAGATCGCCATCATTTATAATTGTTCCTTGGTCTTCTTCTGCATGCACAAACATTTGTAATCTATCGAACTGTCTCATGTCCAAGCGAGTCAATCTACTGATCATCATCTCACAACTATCTGGTATGTTAGTCGTCCTTAGTGATAGTGAATTTTCATCTTGAAGAACTGAAGAGAAGGTACTAAAGATCCGTTCTTGTTTTATGCCCACTGGAAGAACATATCTAAATGGTTGCTTTCTTCCACTTTCTTGTATCCCTACTTCATTAACTACAAATTCTACATCTGAATCACCGCGTGAACAAGATTCATCAAGTTGAAGACGCCTCCATTGATTACGCACCAACTCATATTCTGCAAGTCTAAATGTTTTTTGCTCTTCAAATCCTGACACAATCATTCTCAAAAACTGAATAGATCTAAATCCTTCAATGTCTCCTACTACTGTTGTCTCTGGCGTCGGAGCAATCGGAATCTGAAAACGATACCATCTTTCGTTTTCTCCTGTTGTAGGATTAGTTGTTATTCTTTCATCAGTGATAAAATCATTGACATTGGGATTGCGTCTGATAAAGCCGTTATCATTCTCAAGGGAGATCGTATACTCGTAGTAAGCTTCGTTAGTTTCCAACGATCTATTCTGATTGAGGTCTTCAGCTTCCGGTATAGGATTACCTAATCCAGCAGTTACATTTCTGATAGGCGCATTACCTTGAGGGTTGTTGAAATCTTTATAACGATCAAGAACCGAAATATCTTCAGGAAAATTTCTGTCTAAATAAGACACATAATTATCATTGGCAACATCATTGAGCCTAATGCTAAATGTACCCTCTATAAGATCTACATATTCACGATGTCTTTCTCTTTCTTGTTCATCGTTCAATCCATCAAAACCCAGATCTTGTAATTCTTGAGCATCATTATCAAATCCTATAACATTAGGAACAGATAAGGGCACAACACCCCATGCAGTAGATTTGGTAGGTACTTGATTACCGTCTACGGCTATGGCATTTTCAAAAAACTGAAGATCATCTCTTAATATATCCTCCGATACATTACCCAATTGAAAAGAGATCCTTCCTGACTCATTAGCAGGATGTTCAACATCGTCTGTATCGATAAAAGGATTAAGCATCCAAAACTCTATGTATTCATA
This sequence comes from uncultured Saprospiraceae bacterium, assembly GCA_964604025.1. Lineage (GTDB taxonomy): Bacteria > Bacteroidota > Bacteroidia > Chitinophagales > Saprospiraceae > JAJRXG01. The sequence goes on from CAZRXJ010000121.1 coordinate 3,944, forward strand.
ATTAGATGCTTCAAAATCATTGTTAGGAAGATAGCGCATCAGCCCACCCCATCTTGAACTCGGATCATTGAGCACTATTCTATCTTCTACTTCATCGTAGGTCACACCTGCAGATGGATCATTAAGACGGTTGATCGTCCGATCTAAGCCTTCTGGTGTATCATAATTATATGGTCCTCTCTCCGTCGGATGATAGTTGATATCAAATGTCCTCAGATCAGGTATTTGGCTTTGGTCCAGTTCTATATTAAAAAGTTCTCTTTGATCGAATCTTCTGGTATATGGATTAGACTGTCTTGCTTCGGTGTTAGGCAATGATCTCTCTTCCACTACAACCCAATTAATCAGTGCTCTATCCACACCGCTTAAGATACTATTAGTAAGATCCGAATCATCTGTACGCTCTGTAGCAGGCGGACTGGCGATGGTCCAAACATTGGTTCTTGAACCAAGGGGTATGCCACTATTGGCGCCTTCAAAATCATCGAGACTTACAACACCTTGATCACTATCAGGCGCATTAATCGCTCTTGAGTTACCAGGCTTCAGTGCTGCCACTTCTGCTGAGACGGTGAATGATGAAGGTGCATCAGTACTGATCAGCGGTAATCGATCTATGAACTTTGTCACCCCAGGTGCATCTGTCGTAAAATTGAGATCCAGACCAAACATGCGATTGTTGATTGGATCTTCTCCTATATTGACCTTCTGGGTGAACGGTCTCTCAAACAATCTCATGAAGGTTGCACCAACAGTGAAGTTTTCATTGAAGCGCATCTCTCCTCTTAATCCAAACATCGTCTTCTGCTGAAGATTGAATAATCCTTGATCTTCAAATGACACATTGATAGGTACCCCTTGTTGAAGAAAAGACTCGTTAAGGATCTTTATACGACCGATACCATAATCTATATCGTAATCTATACCTTCAATTAGTATCTGACTGCCAGCTCTCACTGTTACTGACCCTTGAGGTATATTAAAACTACCAAGGGATATCTCAGAAGAAGTATTGGATTTTACTCTTCCTTTAATTATAAATCTATTTCTTTCTGGATTCTGCCTCGCTTGCGTAACTGTGTTTTCATACAGCTCTGGATAACCAAATTCTTGAAACTGTTCTTCACTTAACACATTGCGCAAAGAATTTCCGAAAGGTTCTAATACTGGAAATATCACACTACCAGTCTGACTATTAACCGTAACACCTGGTATAAAATCAAATATTCCATCTTGCTGAGGGTCTCCATATACATTCAATCTATCTAATTGGAAAAGCTCTAACAATGGAGTCTCCCTCAGACCTGGTTCAGGTATATATCTGATGAGTGTGTTGTTACTATTATCTTCGAAAAATATGTCTAATTGAAAATCTTCTTGTGTCAATTGTGAAGTATTCAACGGATATACATTCTTCATCATCAAATCCCAAGATGGAATGCCTGGGTTCTGATTTATACTTTTCAACATTTTTACATAAACCACATTTTCTGGTTCTATCTCATCTTGATCACTGACACCTCCTTGATTACTTTCATTGGTCATCTCACCTACCTTATAGAGTTCATCTCCATTGACTGTATAAGTATACTCATAAGCTACACCCAGTACTTGGTTAGATCTAAGTCTTTGATTTAGAGAGATAAATCCTAGCTCAGGATGGAAGGTATATTCGTTGCGTGTCAATCGACGCATATTATGTTGCTCAAAATCTCTAGTCTGGTCTAATCCAAAAACACCTTTTAGTCTGGTGCGATTGACATCTATTCTTCTGGTAACATCGTCATTAACCAGTGCTCCGAACAATTCACTGTTACGATTATCAGGTAAGATATTGTTATCAATATCCTGGTTCTTAGACCTTACCAGGATAGGTTGCCACCTAGTATCAGGGTCTGAGAAGTTGGCCGTATTAGACTCTCCAAGATATTCTAAGGCAGTGACTTTGGTAGCATTGGTGTCATCATTGCGCTGGTCATTAGTGACCCATACTTCTATATTTGTTATCTTAACAAGGGATCTTACTTGAGGTATGTTTTGTAATGCTCTTTCAAAGTTTTCTCTGAAGTAGTGTGCTACAAAGAAGTGACGGTTTTCATCATACTGATCTGGAAAGATTTCAAAATCTTGTATGAGCTTGCCGTTTTCAAGCGTGATAGACTCTTTCTCAGATCTCGATTGGGATGCCACAGCGGTAAGCCAGAATTTGCCAAACTGCAATTGCGTTTTAAGTCCAAAGAGATTTTGTTGTCCTTGTATCAATTGACCTGGTAGTTCAAAATTAATATTACCTGCTTCTATCGACTTGATGATATCATCTTCATCAAATACATCACTG
>CAZRXJ010000122.1:0-6274 GCA_964604025.1 uncultured Saprospiraceae bacterium
TCATGGGATTATGATTTGTTAATAGATTGTTGCTTTCTTCGGAACCGCAGCTTTCTATTAACAAACATATAAGAAGCAAAGAAAAGAGCATTTCCCACAAAGTTGAAAAGTTATTTTGAGTTAATAATATTGAGATAGGCCAGGAGTGGTCTTAAAGTTATTAAAAAGACCAGGAGTGGTCTTACGATTTATGTTCATGGGATTATAATTTGCAAAGCTGGTCGTCTGATATCACGACCAGCTTTTCTATTTTATATGCTTCCTTTTGTGAGAAAACATATAAAACCCATAAAACAACCAAATCTTTTAATCTTTAGTCTTACAAACTTCCGTGATACCGCCTAAGCAGCCATTCTAAGATGAGCGGTATAACTAACAAGAAGAATAACCACCTATTGTCCACAAGAGGTTTCGTGATCACATTTTGATAGATGACTGGCTTAATGTTATCAGATTGAAGAAGGCTTTCTCCAAGACTTTCTATTTGATTGGGATAGCTTACTGAACCACTAGTCTTATCAGCAAGCGAATACAAAAGACCGTGTTGCGCTTCCAGATCATAAAGCTCAAACTGTATCTCTCTCACAACAAATTTGCCTTGAGCGGTATACTGTTCTCCATTAAATATAGTCTCAGCATTATAAGAATATGAACCAGGACTCAATCTGCCCAGATCTAAGATGTAGGCTTCGTTGTTCTTTGAAAAAGTATAGTCGTAAGCACTGCCATCTGAAGCTTTTAATTGAACGACGGCCTCTGGTGTATTGATGAGCTCATAACTGTTGTTATATAGTTCAGCAGTTAATATCACGTCATCATTAGTGAGATATACATTGTTGTTGCTGTTCACTCGAAACTTGCGCTTATCCTCTTTAGTAGAAGTGTATATAATGGTCTTGTCGAGCAACTCAGTGATGAGTTCAAAGTTTTCATTTTGGAGATAGTCAAACAACTTCCACCTCCATATGTCATTGCCAAGCAAATAAGCTGTCTTGATCCCATCAACATCAGCAAAAGATAACAATGGAAAGTCAGTCGTTATATCTCCAATCCTTTGATGTAGCAATGTTTGTAGGTTGCCATTAGTGCTATATTCTCCGAAAGGGGATGCCAAAGGTGGATATCTCTTTACTTCTGACTTTAATGCTTCACTAAATGTGAAATTTTCAAAGGCTCCGTCTATTTCTCCCTGGGCGTCGTTGGCGCTTCCTCTACTACCATTGATGGTTATCAAGGATTGTAAGCCATTGAATTGTACTAGATTGACACTTGGCCCGACAATATACATCCTTGGTGTAGATCTATTGTTTAGAGCATTAACGATGCTCTTAATATTGCGAGCCCCTGAAGGGAGATTATGAAGTATGGCAAAATCAAGTTCCTCTATCTCAGACGAGGTTGGGTCTTCAAAGTATAGTTTGACTTGATAATTTTTGTTCTGCTCTAACAACTGCTTGAGAGCTGTTATATCTGGATGAGGAGCTGCAGCTATAATACCTATCTCTTGTCTTGCATCCAGAACTTCGATATAGATGTCTTTGCTATTATTAGATCTGTTGACCTCATTAGTCAATGAAGATATACGATATCGATAGTGAACGATACCTACTTCTTTGAAAGCTAACTTAATCTCTTCAGTAGCAAAAAAATCGCTTCCCTCTGTTCTTATATTTCTGGTGTCAACTATGGTGTAACCATTTGCTGTTTCTCTTTCTACTGTAAGTCTTAGAGTTTGACTACCCGCGTTAATAGCTTTTATATCAACTTGGGTGATCATCTCATCATTGAGATAGGCGACTTCATTATGAAGGATAGTCTGTACAGAAGCATCTCTTCTCTTACTTGTATCACCAAGGGCTATACTATGGACGGGTATATTGGCTGGAATAGAGGCATAGAGAGGGTTTTGACCACCATTATATATACCATCAGTGGCCAATATAACAGCTCCTAAGTTTTCTCCTTCATACACATCCCAGATATACTGGAGCGACTTGCTAATATTAGTGATATCTTGATCATATGCCATCGAATCAGCCTCATGTGCTGATATGTCTTCTCCAAAAGAATATGTGGTTACATCATATTGGTCAGCTAACCTAGTAGAAAGAGAGCGAATATTGTCGTTTATATCTTCGTTTCCTGTTTGATCGGTCCACTGACCTACTGATTTGCTATTGTCTGTTACAATGACCACTGAGGGCCTTTTTGTTTCCTCGATGATGCTCTTGAGCAATGGACCCAACAATAATGTTGCGATGGCCAGTACTGGCAAAAATCTTAAAAAGAAGAGCAATGGCTTAAGCCACTTCTTATCTTTATCGACTTCTTTGGTACGCCAATAGAGGAAGCATGCGAACAGCAGGGCGCCCAAAATACAGAATACGATTAACCAAGAAGGGTACTGAAAACTAAGTTGCTCCACTTATACTTACTGTGATCAAAAATGAGATGCAAATATGATAATATTATAAACGTGTGGTTGCATGAAATCTTCTCTTAAGTAAATAATAATTATTGCCTTATTTGTGACTATTTCCCATTGAGTTGCGTTAGTATAGGGTCTAAAGAAAAATAACGCTCTTATGAATAGATTAATCTGTCTTTTACTATTTGTCATGATGGCGCAGATGGCTTCTGCTTCCTATATCCTTATACCTATGGATGCAGAACAGCAAAAAAGCCACCTCAAGGCATATGGTATGACTTATTGGATACTAGAAAAAGGTCTAGAAGCATATTGGTTACTTAATTACGAGGGTGGATCTTTTGCCTTTGAACATACCAGTGTAGCTGAAGCTGAGTGCAAGATTCGCAATGTCAATTATAGAGTGATCAGTAATGGTGCGTTTGCTGCACTTCGTAATAAAATAGCAGATCCTGAACAAAATCAAGATGTTGTAAAGCTTGAGAAAGCACCAAAGATAGCAGTCTATACACCAGAGTTCACTGCTAGGGGAGATAGAGTACAGCCTTGGGATGATGCTGTAACTATGGTACTTACTTATGCCGAGATACCATATGAGACGATTTATGACAAAGATGTGCTGACAGATAGATTGGCGGAGTATGACTGGTTGCACTTGCATCATGAAGACTTCACAGGTCAGTATGGTAAGTTCTATAGATCCTATCATACAGAGATGTGGTATCGCGAGAATCAGAGATTGATGGAAGAGTTGGCAGTAAGTCTTGGATTCAGCAAAGTGTCTCAATTGAAGTTATCAGTGGTTGAAAAGATCAAAGAATATGTAGAAGGAGGGGGATTTATGTTTGCTATGTGCAGTGCGACAGATTCATATGATATAGCACTTGCAGCAGCAGGTCTCGATATATGCGCCAAGCAGTATGATGGGGATGGTGCAGATCCCAATGCTGAGTCAAAATTAGATTTTTCTAAAAGTTTTGCTTTCAAGGATTTTACTCTAGTTAAGAACCCGATGGAGTACGAATACTCTTCGATAGATATGTCTCCTCAGAAACGAGCCGTCAAACCTGAAGTTGATTATTTCACATTATTTGACTTTTCTGCCAAGTGGGATGTGATACCAACAATGCTTACGCAAAATCATACACGTACTGTCAAGGGATTCATGGGTCAGACTACTGCCTATGACAAAGATTATATTAAATCAGATGTACTGGTCTTAGGAGAGAATAAAAGCGTCAATGAAGCACGCTATATCCATGGCACATTTGGTTACGGTACCTGGACATTTTTTGGCGGCCATGATCCTGAAGATTATCGACACTATGTGGATGATCCAGAGACAGACCTTAATCTTCATCCTACTTCTCCTGGATATCGCTTGATTCTAAACAATGTTTTGTTTCCAGCAGCAAAAAAGAAGAAACGTAAGACTTAGCTTATTATAGTTTCAACACTTCTTTAAATGTTACATATAAGACTTTGTGTTTTTATAATATTAATTCTAATAACCGCAGATCTTTGTGGCCAATGGGATCAATACGAAGCCACATGGGATAATGAACCAGGTGTTATGTCTGTTAATCTGGATATTAAAAGGCTCGCCCCTATTGAAGAGCTTGCTTTCTTATTAGAAATTACGCAAGATGCTATCGACTGCAATGATGATGGATTGATCGTCGGAGATGAACTAAGAGCTACTGAAAAGATAGCAACCGATATCGATAGTATATTGTCAACGGCTATGTACGTCGAAGATGTAGGTCGACTATTGTATCGATGTAAAGTCAAAGATTATATATATATCCAAGACTCTACAGTAACAGATCAGGTACTTGAAGCACTATATGGCCTCTCTCTTAATTATAAAATATTAAATGATAAGAGCTGGAGAGTATATCAGGAATTCATATATCCTGATGACTTCTTGATTCAAACAATGATCAACAAGAGGATTTTCAATCAGCTCCATGAAGAACAGTTTGATTTTGAAGAGAAAGCCCTCTTATACCACTATGCATCATTTGTTAGTGATGAAGATCGCAACGACTTTAGACGCTTTCTAATCCAAAACAATTATAAAATCGGTAAGATGACTGACCACCTGGAAAAAGCACTACCATATATCATCTCTTTTAATAGAAAAGACAAATTGCACTTAGAGCGTCTAAGCAATATCACATTAAGACTTCACCAAAAATCTAAGTCTCTGGAAGGGTCTTATGATGGTTGGGAGATTGAGATTGGTTCTTAAGGGATATCAATCAAAAATTGAAAGAATGAATGTCCAGCGTTATTACCTGAACCTTACAATATTTAATTTGAATTTAAGATTTTCGTTTTCTAAGGTAGACCCTTATAGGATGCTACGGCTACCTGTCGCAATTTATCATTATTATGCACGAAATGAATAAGAATAAATATCGCTCGATTTTTTTAGTGTTCTTTATTCTCTGCACAGCTTTTTTCTCTTACAGTCAAGGAAGCACTGATCCGATCCGGCCCAATATATTATTGATTATCGCTGACGATCTGGGCGTAGACCCTACACCAGGATATCCTGGATCTGGTATTAAGGCCCACATGCCTAACTTGGAAAGCATGATGTCATCAGGTGTCACTTTTGATAATTTCTGGAGTCAACCTACCTGCTCTCCAACGCGTGCAAGCATTCTAACTGGAAAATACGGACGCTCTAATGGTGTAAATAGCCCTGGAGATCCACTTGCTCCAACTGAGATCTCCCTGCACAAATACATCGATGAGACCGCTCAGGGCAATTACACCTCAAGCCTTATCGGCAAATGGCACTTGGGTGGTAACAACAACCCTAGATATCCTACTGATTCACTTGACATCCCTTACTTCGCAGGCCTCCTAGGAGGAGGAGTACAAAATTATGAAAGATGGAATCTTACCGAGAATGGTCAAACCTCTATATCGACTGAATACTCAACTAGTAAAATTACAGATCTCGCAATCGACTGGATCAATGATCAAGATAGTCCTTGGTTCTGTTGGTTAGCATATAATGCTCCACATACTCCTTTTCATCTTCCGCCTTCAGGTCTTCATCAGCAAAATCAGTTAAGCGGCACAGACTCGGATATAGTTAATAACTCGTTACCCTATTATATAGCAGCAATAGAAGCACTTGATACAGAGATGGGTAGGATGCTTGGAGAGATACCAACCGATGTACTTGAGAATACAACTATTATCTTCATCGGTGACAATGGTACTCCAAATAGGGTCCTTCAAGATCCATTTTCTAGACGCCAAGGAAAAGGTAATCTTAACCAAGGAGGTATTAATGTACCTTTAGTCGTCTCAGGCAAAGGTGTATCCAGAACAGGTGAGCGAGAAGATGCGCTCATTACAGCTACTGATCTATTCGCTACGATAGCGAAGATATCAGGGGATGAAGTCAATCAAATCCATGACAGTTATGATTTTTCTCATCTTCTGAATGGCCCAGGCTTAAGTCGTCGCACTTGTAACTATGCTGATAGATCTTCTTCAGGAAATACATTATTGGATTGGACTACTCGTGATTCTATATACAAACTCATAGTTTCTGATGATGAGCAATCTTTCGAGCTATATCATCTAATCGATGATCCATATGAAGATAACGATCTTAATCTAAGAGCCCTCACTGGTCAAGAACAGTTGGCATTTGATGCCTTGCGAGAAGGATGTCAGACTTTTGTGACATCAGCAGCTGATATAGGTATAGATAATACATGTTTTCAACTTTTTCCCAACCCAGTAGAAGGCGAGCTCACCATTAAAGGAATTCTGGAGGACTACCGGATTCAGATTATTGACATAAATGGTCAAGTA
>CAZRXJ010000123.1:0-6267 GCA_964604025.1 uncultured Saprospiraceae bacterium
ATATCCAGCCTTCTTTAATTTATTTCCGATTTTATCGCTGCGATACCCTATAGAACAATAGACAATAATTGGAGCGTCTTTAGGCAGATCGACAACAGAAGAAATATTAAAATTGTCATATCCAATGTATCGAGCCCCCGAGATATGACTTATATCAAACTCTTCTTTCTCTCTTGCATCGAGATATACATATTGAAGAAGTGTATCGCAATGTGCATCTTCGACAGAGATCACTGGAACTTTGTAGCCAATTATGCGATCAACTTTTTTATCAAAATCAGGATTTACGATCTTTTGAGCAATTGAAAATTGCATTGTCGCAAAGACTAAAATTATAATATGTAAAAAAACTTTTTTCATCTCTTTATAATTTGACAGGACCTGAGCCAACTTTGTCTCTTATTATTCTTCCTTTATGAGCCAAAGGCAAAAGTTGAGCATTTATAAAGTCCGTAGCTTTATCGGAAACGCTATCTGGGTATAATATATGCACGTTAGGTCCAGCATCAAGTGTAAAAAAAATTGGAATAGAAGTCTGGTCTCTAAAAGCCCTGATCCTTTTTATAACTTCAATTGTATGTGGTTCCATAAGTATATAAGATGGATCAGAACACATCATTAAAGCATGAAGAGTTAACGCCTCATCTTCAACAATCTTACCAAATGTCTCCAAATCCCCTGTCTTAATCGCTGAAAGAATCTTAGTCATATGAATACCTGCTTGTGTATAACGATTGTCAGCAAAGATATTGGTTTCCATAAGCGCATGTCCAGCAGAAGAAGATACTGATTTCTCGCGATCACTAACGATAAGGATGTCATCATGAAAAGTTGAAAACACATCATGAAAATCTGTAACCGGGATGGCAAAAAAATCAGAACTCTTGTCTATATCTGAGGATAATCCCCACGTTGCAATACTAGGATAGATAGACCTCGAAGCACTACCACTTCCGAGCCTTGACAAATGAGAGGCTTTCTTTAGAAAGTCCTTTTCATTATTGAAAAGCTTTTTTTCAATATCACATAAACACAAGGCTAAAGCACCCATGCTCGAAGCAGATGAAGCAATTCCAGATGAGTGTGGAAAGGAATTTTCACTTTTTATGTCAAAGCTCAACTGCTCTATCCAAGGGATATCTTTTTTAATTGAAGAAAAGTACTTTATTATTCTTTGAGCAAAAGCGTCGTGTTCTTGGTCTTCGAAAGTAAAACGAACCCACGAGGTGGCATTCTTTCGAGGACTATATTGTACTGATGTGATAGTATGAGCTTTATCAAGGGTAAAACTTATGGAAGCGTTGGCAGGAAGTTGTACAGGTCGTTTGCCCCAGTATTTAACTAAAGCGATATTAGAAGGACACCTCCATGCGACTTCGCCATTAAAATCATGATTATCTGGAAGATTTGGTTGTATGGGAAACATGGATGTTGAAGTTAGTGGCCGATGATATCGTGTGATATATCAAAATCCTGAAGTACTACATCAAGGATGTCATTTTGGCCTTGAGTATAACCATGCTTTAATCTATAACCATAGAGTTTACTAGACTGATTCCAATAAAAAGCCTTTAATTTTCCTTGTGTCATCTTTATCAATTCAAACATAGGCGTTTCAAGTTCTCGCTCTATCATTTCAACAAGTATTTTTCCCTGTGTTTTAGAAAGTTTTTTCAATGGATCTTCAAATTCTCTCTGCAGTTCTTTCGACAACTTTCTCAAGTACTTTTTGCGTTTGCGTTTTTTCATAGTATTGGTGACATGCTCAGCTTCTCGAAAGATTCTTATAGCCTGTTTGGCATACGGATAGACTTTAGCCGCATATCTTCTGTACTTGCGATATTTTAAGTAATCTGCTCTTGATTCGAATGTTCTTGGAGAAGAGATATTTACATTTCCAAGATTAGCAAAATATAAGGTGTCACCACCTGAAATTAGGGCAGACATTTTTTGACCATTGATAGTGAATTGTTCTATAGTGTCTTTCTTTAGAATCTTGGTCTGTCTCATCTTAACCAAAGCGAGATCCAACTCCTCTTGGGCCGCACAAGTGAAACCAACCATTAGGCACAAGAAAATAGTGAATAGAAAAGATAACCTCATATTACTATTATGACGTATTAAACCCTAAGAATGCACAAACTTAGCCATTCAAAGAAGAGGATCGGTATATCTTTGCGCGGTGAGGATTATAGCCAACGCGATATCGATAGTTTTTCATCCACTTTTTCTGGTTTATCTGCTGGTCTTTTTGGCTTATTATATAGATCGTTTTGGTTATTATATCAACGATCAAAGATCGATAGGAGCTATGCTGATAATGGACTTTTTTCTTTTGGTCCTCTTTCCTGCTATTAGCATAGCTATGTTGGTGGGATTAAAGATGATTTCTGGATTCAAAATGAAAAAAAGAGAAGATAGAATCGCTCCACTCATCATCACACTATCCTTGTATATCTGGTTTTTTATCAATGTCAATAACAATGTGAGCTATCCCGACTCTCTAAGATTTGTTGCACTTGGGATTACAATTTCTGTTGGATTGGCTTTTTTCATCAATAACTTCACTAAAATCAGCCTACATACTATAGGAGTGAGCTCTATGACTGTTGGATTAGCGATTCTATTATTGTCTCAAAAAAGATCTTTCATAGATATTGATCTAATGGACGTAGGAGGATATCGAGTTTCTTCTATTTTTGTGCTCCTTTTGAGTGTATTTATTGCTGGAAGTGTGGGTAGTGCGAGACTATATCTCAAGGCACATAGGCCACAGGAAGTATACGGGGGCTACTTGATTGGCAGTATCGCTCAGATTATTGCATTTATGATTATCATGTAAGTTTTTTAAGTGATTATGGAAGGATTGAAAGAAAAAATAGAAGCAGCTTGGGAAGATCGCTCACTTCTAGAAAAAGAAGAATATCAATCGGCCGTAAGGTCCTTGATAGATGAATTAGATATTGGCAATGTAAGAGTGGCAGAACCAAGCCCTGAAGGATGGAAAGTTAACGATTGGATAAAAAAGGGAGTTGTTTTATATTTTCCTATCCAAAAAATGAAGACCATAGAGGTTGGACCTTTTGAGTTTCATGATAAGATTCCCTTGAAACGTAAATATCAAGAAAAGGGAGTCCGTGTAGTCCCACATGGGATTGCGAGACATGGATCTTATTTAGAACCAGGAGTGGTAATGATGCCCAGCTATGTTAATATAGGAGCTTGGGTTGGAAAGGGAACGATGGTTGATACTTGGGCTACTGTAGGTTCTTGTGCTCAGATAGGTCGGCATGTTCATTTGTCTGGAGGCGTCGGAATAGGAGGAGTGTTAGAACCTTTGCAAGCTACGCCTACTATAATCGAGGACAACTGCTTTATAGGCTCTCGTTGTATAATAGTTGAAGGTGTAAGAATTGAAAAAGAAGCTGTTATTGGTGCTGGGGTCACCATCACACAGTCCACACACATCATAGACGTAACAGGTGATGACCCCAAAACACTTAAAGGCTATGTCCCAAGTGGCAGTGTGGTTATACCAGGCAGTTATACTAAAGAATTTAAAGCTGGATCATATAACGTAAATTGTGCTTTGATCATCGGAAAACGCAAAGCCTCTACAGATAAAAAGGTATCTCTTAATGAAGCTCTTCGTGATTACAATGTAGCCGTATAAGTGTTATGTCTATTAATCCTCATGCTTCTTTAACTATAGAAACTCAGATGAGTCCTGATGCCCGATATAAATCGAGTAATTTTTCTTTTCCCATTGGGGTAAAGATTGCTAACACTTTATTAGCGCGCTATGCTAATAGAGAACTAGTCGTAGAGGAGTTGATTAATGAAGCAATTTCTATATCTGGACTTGATGATTTTGGTTCAGACTTTTGGAAAGAGCCGATGAAGTTGGCCCTTAAAGATATTAATGAACACACCGACTTTCATCCGCTCGGTGCTTTCTTATATAGAAAGAAAGTTATTCAAAATCTTGTAAATCGCCTGTGGGCTCAATATTGGGTCAAAGAAGATAGCAGCATTCAAAAAGAACTACCACCTGCTATACTTATTACTGGACTACAGAGAACAGGCACTACTTTTTTACAAAGATTGCTGGGTGCATTACCAGAATTTAGAGGGGTTATATCGTGGGAGATCGTTAACCCAGTTCCCACATCTAAGAAGAAAACTTATCATGGGAAAAAACTTGCCTGGATAGGACACAAAGCACTCAACTATATAAACCCAGAATTCAAAGCAATTCATGCGTTAAATCATAACAGTTTAGATGAAGAAGTGGCTTTGATGGAGCACTGTTTTATGAGCAGTATACTTGAAGCTGTTTTTAATACGCCTAACTATAGTCGTTGGTTGGAAGCCCAGGATCAAAAACCTGCATATGAAGATCTAAAGATGTGGTTACAGCTTCTGATTTGGCGAAAGCCAGCGCAACAATACTTGTTGCTTAAAAGCCCACACCATATGGAGTATCTGCACGATTTTTCTGTTGTATTTCCCAACACAAAAATCATTCACATGCACAGAGATCCTATCGAGACCATGGCGAGTTATTGTAGTATGATGCACTATAGTAAAAAGATGTTTCAACCAAGCAGCAAGCCATATGAGATTGGTCAGCATTGGCTCAGAAAAAATAAACGCCTTGTCAAACATTGTCAAGCATATAAAGACGATTATCCAGAGCAATTCATAGATGTCAGATATAAAGATCTCGTCAAAGATCCAATCCTATCTGCTCAGAGTATCTATAAAGAACTTGATCTCACTTGGACGGAAGAACACACACGACTAGCAAAAGCTTACTGCATAGAACATAAGAAGAATAAATTCGGAAGACACGTCTATAGCCTAGATGACTATGGCCTAAATGATCAAATGATTAAAGAACATTTTGCTCCGTACTATGAGCAGTATCAAGGCTTTCTGTAGGACTTATTTGTCGAGATTCTCCTTAACAGAATCAATAGTAGACATAAACTTTGACCAGAATTCTGAGAAGAGATTTTTAAAGCTTTCTATTAACCATCCTCCTTCTTGACTTAGTTTTATCAGATGTTCATATAGCGAAGATTGCTCTGCAAAATCTTCATTAAGAATCTTGAGGTTGGTTAATAATAATAGAAGGAGACCAATACAAAAGGCAAAGACAAACCCAAGTAAAAGCCCACCAGCTATCTGATTGATAAAATTGATTTTTATCGCTTTCAGCAAATCTTCCATCTTATCTGCTATAAAGCGCAACAGAAGCATAACCGCAAAGAAAATGATAAGAAAACCCAGTATAAACTCAAAAGCGGGGTTGATATTGACAACATTCTGAAGATATGATATCAACTGTGGCGAAAACTTTAAAGCGATTACGATGCCAACCAGAATAGACAAAGTGTCTACGATAGTATCTATTAAGCCATTAGAGTATCCGCGATAAAACCCATATGAGATTAATAATGCGGCAATTAGATCAAGTATCATGAAATCAAATATGGACGCAAGATACCAATACAGCACAGATCTTGCTTGATAAAATGAGAAAAGAGAAAAACGAGCCGCTATTTTACCAAGTCTTTGCTATAATTTGACATGTTTTATATTTTTGTCACTCTTCACATAAGTCTCTGATACAGCGCAGATAATAAATGTTGTTTATTTTAATCTTTAAAGTTATAAATGAGTGAGATAAAGTATACCGAAGAGAACATACGATCTTTAGATTGGAAAGAACACATCAGGTTGAGACCTGGGATGTATATAGGTAAGTTAGGAGATGGCTCCGCTCAAGATGATGGTATATATGTCTTGATCAAGGAGATTATAGATAACTCGATAGATGAGTTTGTCATGGGGCATGGAAAAGAGTTACTTATAGAAGTAGTAGATGGCGAGGTACATGTTAGAGATTACGGAAGAGGGATCCCTCTTGGCAAAGTTGTTGATTGTGTATCTAAGATTAATACTGGAGGAAAGTATGACTCAAAAGCCTTCAAGAAGTCCGTCGGTCTCAATGGTGTAGGGACAAAAGCGGTAAATGCGCTTTCAGACGAATTCACTGTTCAAGCTGTAAGAGATGGCAAGACAAAAACTGCACTTTTTGAAAGAGGTGAGTTGATTAAGGAATCGCGCATCGTCAAAACAAAAGAGACAAATGGCACGATTATAAAGTTCAAACCCGATAGATCGATCTTTAAGAATTATAAATTTAGAAGCGAGTACATCGAGAATCAACTCTGGAATTACGCTTATCTTAATGCAGGG
>CAZRXJ010000124.1:0-6239 GCA_964604025.1 uncultured Saprospiraceae bacterium
CAATAGTACCCAGTCTTAGTCCTTTGAAAGCTGTTGCATAATCTGTAGATCCTCCTTTGCGCGTTCCTACATTGGAGTTGATCATACATAACTTACCAGATACTATACCGATGCCTGCTACATTAGTACCACCTGCGCCAAATCCACCTTTTATTTCTAATCCAGCAAGTGGTAACAGTTCTAAAAACGGACTGTCTTGATCAAGTAGCAACTCTATACGTTCTCTTGCAAGTAACTTGCCTCGTTTCCGAGCTCTGTCGATATGCTTATCCTTTCCTTGAAAAAGACTTTTCTCTAGGTTCTTTTCTAATTTAAGAACCAATTTGTCCATCTCTGCGAGATTGTTTTTATAAGACTGGCTGTTGATATTGACTTTAGACTTTATTGGTCTCATATACTGATGCTAATTGTAATTTTTTAGAATAAAACAGTATTCACTTTTATATCAAAAGGCTTCCCTAAATTCTTGTAAAAGTCTTTTCCAAAATATGATTGGAATGCCTTGATTCCCTTCTCAGTGAAGTATGGAACTATAAGTGACCAGATTAATTTGCGTACTTGATCAAGATCATCAATATCTCTAAAAGCCTTTAGCTGCAACCACGACATAGAGATCGTCCAGACTGCTTCACATAGTCCATGATAGGCTCCTTTTATTTCCTCAGGCCGCATATTACCTTGTTGTATGGCAAATGATACGGCTTGTTCACTATCTGCTATAATTGTGCTGCAAAAGGACTTGAATCGAGAGGCTATTTGAGGATGCTCCATCACATATAAATCTCGAAATATAAATGCGTATGTCTGTTGCAATCTATTATAGAGGATTACCTCTTTATCAAGATTCTCAAATGAAGGAAAATCCCTCTTTTGAGCCCTCATCTCTTCTAACTCTGACCACATCCTTTCTGCTATAGTCAGGAGGAGTACTTCTTTATTAAAGTGATAGGTGATGTTTCGTCTATCTACCCCTATTCGATCGGCTATTTGTTTCATGGAGACAGAACCATATCCATGTGCATTGAATAACGTTATCGCAGTATTAATAATGGACTCTTTTGTATTCACTTATCGGATTGTATTTACGAAAGTGAAATAAAAGTAATAATATTTTTCCTAAGAGGAAAATAATGAATTAAAATACTTCCGGAAGTACCAGAGCGGAATAACTACTTCGCGTCTGATTATGCTTTATACATGTAGGTAAAGCGAGAGGCTACTTGACTCTAGTGTATATGGTAGTTCCTAACCTTATACTATCGGCCGTATATAGGTCTACGGTGGTATCATATCCACTTTGATTACAGATCATGCTGATCTGACCGAGCTCACAATTAGTAACCTTGTATGTGCAGGTCATCTCATTGTAATCTATCCCTGATATCTCCAAAGTTCCTTCCGTTCCACCTTTCCAAGTCATTGTACCTTCACTAAATCCATCTGAGAAAACACCATTGAAGGCTATATCAAATGAAGCGCAATAGTCCGGAACTGTGGTATTAGTTATCGCTGTGGCCGAAGATCCGTTGACTACATTAGACGGTTTGCAGGCCGCAAGTAAAAACAAGATGCTGACGATGATGTAGATTCTCATGTGTAAAAGTTAAAGGACAAAAATATCATTACCTTTTACTTAAACCACTATATCGGATCTCATTTGAATTTTGTTAATCGACTAAAGAGGTCAGGCATAATCTAACCATGCGCTCTCACTTTGATAGTCTTCTATAGGCGATATATCATTATGATTAGTATATAAACACATCAGAGCAGAGATCTCATGCATGATGTTCTTCATACAATCATTGATTAGGTCAGGCCGGTATCCCTCATCTCCAAGAGCGACCACTTGTCCACTGATTATGATTCGTGCTATGACTTTGCCCAAGTCAACGATCTGTCGTTGAGGCAGTGGGCTCGATATGGAGATATTAATAGGTTGCTTAAATCTTTTAACGGCTCTCTTGGTTAAATCATAAGTAGACAGAAATTCAAATAGATTGGTCGTCTTGGATCTCTTCATGAGTTTTAAGATCATCTCCCCTACCTGTGTGTAAAGCATCTCATTGGATCCTTCAAATATCTGAAATGGTCTAGAGTCCAATATACCTCTACCACCTATGTTTTCTAATTTGTACCCATTGCCGCCACTTAGTTGTGTAAGAGTCTGTGCGGATTGTTGCATCAGATCTGTCAAGTATGCCTTTATACTATTAGCTTCTACTATATCACCTGCAAGGTTATTGTTGATGCTACTATACTCTGCTGCTCGATAACACATGCCTGAGCATACTGTATATGCACTCTGCATCGTAGATATCTGGTATTTGACTTGATCAAGAGCGATCAATGGTTTGCCGCCAACATATCGTTGAGTACAATGTTTTATAGCCTCATCTAACATTCTCTTCAAGAAACCCATACCCATCCCTGCAAACTGATATCGACTGCGATGTAGTGTGTCAATCATAAGCTTGAGACCTGTTGTCTCTGGGATCAGCTTTTGCCGTTCAGGAACCAGTATATCCACCTTATTCTTACCATAAGGTATCGGATAGAGACCCAGAGTATTGTAGTATTCTTCTACTATGATGCGTTGTTCAGATTGTTGTTCATCAACTATGAACAGGTCTATATCTCTGCCTAATTTTCCTTCAGCGTTTTTGTTACGACTGGTCATGATCCAATAGTCTGCAAGTCCTGTGAGCCCTTGCCAATGTTTCGTACCACGGATATGATAACTATTGTCATTTTTGACATTGGTAGTCTGCATATTAAGTGCATCACTGCCATAATCTGGCTCTGTGATCATGAGCCCACCCATATTTTGTTTTTCTAAAAACCGTCTAAAGATGTCTTCTTTTATCTCTTCTTGACCATACTTGGCAACAGGTTCTAAGAACAGTGCAATGTTGATACCAAATGTAAGTGTCAGCGGTAACGACTCATATGATGCTGCTTCAAGTAATCCCAGACACTCTTTGACATGACATCCTCTACCACCATATTCTGATGGTATCGATACTGCTAATGGCGTAGTTGCCATGATCTCTCTGAGTACCAGCGCAGGAAACCCTCTTTTCTGGATAAACTCATCTATGTTATCCCTTTCGTGAAATGCTGTATGTACAGCCTTCTTGAAAGTTGCTATAAAGTCACTAAAAGCAACTTGGTTGGTTACGTTTATATCTAACATATCGTCTCTAATCTCTACAATGTGATGGATCACAGACTCGTTGCGTTTTTACTCTGAACTTAGATCCATAATAACAACACTACCTCGCTTTTCAACTTATGATGGCTACTTAAAAGTCATTGAGGCCATCATTCAACAAGTCATTATTACTGTAATATGCAAAATTATAGCCCATTTGTGCCTTTTTAATAGCAGTTTGATGAGTGTTTAGTGCTTATTTATGTTGTTCACCTGAGAGGCTTGTCATCTGATTCTTATATAATTTGACAGTTTTTTGACATTTTCATGATACTAGGATCAAATTGTTAACTTTTATTATCCGTTTAACTATTCGAACTCCGTTATATTTGAGAAGTAATCATAGAGATGTCGAAGATACCCAATGCGATAACATTATGTAACGCGGTTTGCGGGATGCTTGCTATATTATTTGGCAATCCTGTTATCGGAGCTTACTTGATCTTAACAGCTATGATACTTGATTTAGCAGATGGACTTGTAGCCCGTATGCTCAATGTCAAAAGCGAACTCGGCAAGCAGTTAGATTCTCTTGCAGACTTAATCAGTTTTGGTGTTGCTCCTGGATATCTGTTCTATCACTTGTTCAATGATACGGAAGCCTTATTGGCCAGTATCTTTTATGTCTTATCCGCTCTCTTTAGATTGGCCAAGTTCAACACACAGGAGTATATGAAGGACTTCAATGGCCTTCCATCGCCAGCTGCAGCCGGAGTAGTCAGCGGATATATCTTGATTTATGCGCAAGACAATGTTATCAATCCCTCTTGGTTACCGATGGCGGCTATCCTGACTACTGCGATCTGTATGAATATTAAGATGGGATTTTTCTCTTTGAAAGGAGTAAGTATGATAAAAGATTGGCGTCTGTGGTTCGTCATTTTTTCAACCATAGCGGCGCTTGTGATTGATACAAGTTTTGCTTTATTGGTGTGCTTTGGCTCCTATGTATTGGTATCTTTTGCAAGTGGCTTAGCACGTAATGTACCAAGATCACAGTCCCATTCGTGAGCTAGCTTTCTATTGTTATAATCAGATCTGTTTTTCACTTTTTGTAAATGTCATTCAGGAACCTAGAACAATTATGTCATCTAGTTATTGATATACGATGAGTAACAGCTTACATTTGCAACTTAACGACACATTGATTTTAATATGGCGATTTTTATAACAGACGAATGCATCAACTGCGGGGCTTGTGAACCCGAATGCCCTAATAATGCTATATACGAAGGTGGTGTTGAGTGGAAGATGTCAGAAGGTACATCTGTCAAAGGAGAATACACCTTAGAAGATGGGAAGATAGTAGGTGTGGATGATGAGCAATCACCAGTAGATGATGAGCTATATTTTATTGTGCCTGACAAGTGTACAGAGTGTGTAGGATTTCATGAAGAACCACAATGTGCTGCAGTGTGTCCAGTAGATTGCTGCGTGCCAGATCGAGATAGAGTTGAATCTGAAGAAGTGCTTGCTGCTCGGCAAGTTACCTTGCATGAGGCTTAATAATAATCTCTCCTAAAAACAACTATAGCCTGCTTTTTCAAGCAAGCTACGTGCTATACGGTAGTTCCAATGGGATGGTACGATTTGATGATTTTCTGCAGCGAAAGTCTCAAAGCTAGATTAAATACCTAGCCATTTCTCGTACTCCTCATCGCCTAACAATAGTCTTCTTCTCCTTGCGGAGATTGAAAACCATCGTGCGACAGTTCTAAAAAATCTTTTAACTATGTTCATGGATATAAAAACTAAAAAATAAACTCTAAGTAAAGTACGTATGAAAACACTAAAATGTTGATATATCAAGCAAGAAATATCAAATAATTTCCAAACTTTAACATTTAATGTCGCCGATTTAGTATTCAGACGCTCAATACTAGGACAAGTAACTAAGGGATAACCCTTATTCTCTGGCAGGTAAAAATATTTCGGCAATCATGCATCTAGCACTTCCTCCGCCAAATTTCTCAATTGTTTCAAGATGACAATATACGATCTTATTATGATTATTTATAATATGTAATTGATCTTTTGTCAGAGACCTGTATGCTGCTTCAGACATGACAAGAAGTTTTTTGTCATATTTTCCATCTACTTCAAGCATATTGCCAGCAAATTGTAGGACTTGATCCCTTGTTATATCAACAATCTTTTTACCTGTAGCAGTTAATCGTTCGATTACCTGATTTCTTTCCGCGACGTTGACTATACTCTCAGTACAAAGAACTGCTACATGAGTCCCTAGTGTCATGATCACATTGGTATGATAATATGGAACACCATTCTCATCAATAGCATCAAATCCTACTACTTCATAACCTAACTTCTTACCATATGCTGCCAATACTTCTCGATCAGTCCGTACACTATAACAAGCATATATGATTTTATTAGGACGATCTAAGATCATACTTCCTGTTCCTTCCAGATATTGATCAGTTGATTCATAATCAAGAAGTGTCTCATCTATCTGCACCTTATATGATTGGGCTAAAGAACTTGTGATGTCTTCTCTTCTCTCCAATCTGCGATTAGGACTAAACATCGGATATGTATATATCAAGCCATCGTTATGCGTGCTGATCCAATTATTAGGAAAGATGGCATCAGTCTTAGCTGGCAAATTAGAATCTTCTATGACCAAGACCTTGACGCCGTGCGACTCTAGTTCAGTTACCATATTATCAAACTCTTGTCTCGCTCGCTCTTTTATTTGTACAATCGATAGTTCTGTCTCTGATTGTTGAAAAACATTGTTCTCTGCAGTCTCTGTATTAAAACCAAAGTTGGCTGGTCTCACCATGAGAATCGTATCAGTAGATTGATCTGTTATCATTATATTCTTTTGTTGATCTTATAAGGCTGCATCTTTCTTTAACCTGTCTGCTACTTCAATTCCAAGGTAATTATCTATCCAGTGATGCGCGAGATAGATGGCAGGTGTCAATAATACAGCCAGAGTAAATTTATACAGGTAATTGACCAGTCCTATGGCCAGAACTCTCACGATATCCCAATCTGC
>CAZRXJ010000125.1:0-6219 GCA_964604025.1 uncultured Saprospiraceae bacterium
TGGAATAAAAATGAATTTTCACTAAGTATTGAATTCTTAAGACAAGACTTTATATCGAAAATCATATAAGTGTGTAACACTTGCATGTTGACCAATGTTTTAGGTGCGCAAATTCTACACTTAATTCGAACCTAATAGAAATTGTGTAATTATAATAATTGAATTTTGCAATTTATTTCCAGCCTTCCAGGTCATCAGTTACATACTCTATTTAAGAACATGCAGTTTATAAAAATGAAAAGAACTTGTCATTACCGATCATAAAGAAAAAGATGCTACAGATTGCAACCAGAATGTTCTTAATGTTCATCATTTACTTTTTCTTTTAGATGTGTACGATATCATACTTGTAGCTTTATCATTGTCACACAAAACCATCTTGCTTTCCACTATTGTCACTATACTTCTTGCGCAGCTTTTCTAAATCTTCTGCTTTAGATATCCATTCTTCAGAATAGCCACATGACATGCAGACATAACGGTCCACATTGCCTGAAGAAAGCCATCCCGTTGGGATTTTATTCTGAGTATATCCAACAGCGGCTGGGCCAGGCACTTTGATTATGTCGCTGACGTTGCACTTTGGACAGTGATAGGTATTTTTCATGAGATATGGTTATGAAGAAGATATTAGCTACATACTTTACTCTAGGACGCAACACAGATGGGATAGAATATTGACAGATATAACTCTATTCAGCTGACCAAAAGTATTATTCAGAGATTTTAAACTATTAGTAACATCGCGTGAGATAGAACTAATCGATTCACAGGAACAAAAAAAGGTTTTACATAATTCTCCAACAACACAATCATTTTAATTCTAATTGTAATTGATATTTTGATTCCCTCTGAGTCCCTTACTCTATATTCTTACGCTTAGGAGGATCTGTATCTGCCAGATATTGCATGCCGCCTATACTCGTCAGATATGCGAGCAAGTCCCCATCTCCGCCGCTAAAAGTATTTGCCGTATAGAGCATAAAATTCTTAATATCTGCAAGCTCTTCTGGCGTTAGCATCCCATCAAAATTAGGCATCCCTTCCGCCAACAATCTCCCACCTAGTACAATATCTTCATACGAGTTAAACACTCCATCACTTGACAGCATCAATCCAGGGATATTACCACCTGTAAACCATGGATTACCATGACAACCGATACAATATTGTGCATAAAGATTAAAGCCTTCACCCAGATGATTAGGCGTCGCAGATGGATCTGGTTTTAAAGAAGTGAATGCCAATGTAGCTGGTGGCAACTTCTCAAGTGCTGGTGCATCTCCACCGATTTTAAAAGTATACACTGTACCTGGATGTAATCGTCCTGCGATATTCTCTGCTTGTCCTACAACTCCACCCCAACCAACGAATATGGTGATATACTGTGTGCCATCAACTAAGTATGTGACAGGAGAAGCGATGCCTCCTGATCTTATGTCATATTGCCATAAGATCTCTCCTGTCATGTCATCTCTGATGCTAAAGTTACCTTCTGCATCTGCCTGCATAAGAAGACCTGTGGCTGTAGACAATAATCCCCCATTATATCTAAGCGCTTGTTTCTGAGTCCATACGCGCTCCTGCTTTACCGGATCATAAGCGATGAGTTCTCCATAGCTAATGAACGGTTGAGGAGCTGCAGGATTACTATCAAATACTGGAGGTATATACAACTTACCAGCCAGACTGATCTGTGCTCCAAGTGCCGCTGCTACACCTTCTTCTGTTGGAACATGCTGATAAGTGGACGTCTCAACTAATCCTGGTATATAGACCAAACCTGTTCTTTTGCTATATGTCATCGGGTGCCAATTATGACCACCAAGATTACTAGGTGAGATCCAATGTGTCGCACCATCTTCATATCGAGCGCCTGCTGCTTCTATCGGTCGACCATCATCACCCATACCAGTGGTCCAGTTCTGATAACAATAACTCTCAGCTGATATCAATGCTCCGTTAGAACGATCTATGACATAGAAAAATCCATTTTTCGGGGCTTGCATAAGTACCTTTCTCATCTCCCCTTCTATCTCAAGATCTGCCTGTATGATGTGCTGCGTAGCAGTATAATCCCAAGTGTCTCCAGGAGTGGTCTGATAGTGCCATTTGTAAGATCCATTGTCTGCATCAAGAGCGACTATACTCGATAGATATAAATTGTCACCTCCTTCGGGACTTCTGATCTGACGATCCCAATGAGCACCATTGCCCACACCTATATATACATTATTGAATTCTGGATCATAGACGATAGCATCCCATACGGTTCCACCTCCACCTTGTTTCCACCATTCGCCTGTCCAAGTACTTGCCGCTTCTTCAAGGTCAGGATGTTCCCAAGGCTTTGAAGGATCTCCTGGAACTGTGAAAAATCTCCAAGACATATCTCCTGTCTTAGTATCATATGCCGATACATATCCACGGGCATCAAACTCAGCTCCACCATTGCCTATGAGTACGTTACCCTTAACAATTCTTGGTGCGCCTGTGATAGAGCTGATCATGTCATCTTTATACTTAGTGTTGACCGTCCAGTTGACAGATCCATCTTCTGCATTGAGAGATATCAATCGGGCATCCAAAGTCCCAAAAAAGAGATCACCTTCATAAATAGCTAATCCTCTGTTGATCACACCACAACAGAAGTTAGTAGACTTCTCACGCGGTACTTCTGGATCATAGGTCCAAAGCATCTTGCCATCTCTTGCATCGATGGCATAGACTACACTCCAAGGGCCCGTGGCATACAAGATGCCGTCAACTACGATTGGTGTAGTCTGGATCCCTCTTTTGGTACCTAGCTCAAGTGCCCATGCAAGACCAAGTTGATCCAGATTGTCTTTGTCTATCTGATCTAATTCAGAATATCTATTCTCTTCATAATTCTTGCCATAAGTGAGCCAATTACCTTGGGTCTTATCAGCATTAAGAAGTGCATCTGAATCGATCGCTGATGCGGTATTCTTCAGATGATCTATAGTTCCTTTTTGTACTTCAGTCTTACATTGTACAAATAGGATAAAGCCCAAGAGGGCGAAAAAGAAATAAGTTGGTTTCATACGTATGTTGTTAGCAAGAACAATTTAGAGAAAAAATCTCTATGAGCGTCGAGCGTCTTTGGTAAAGATATTGTCTTGAAAAGACTCAGATCAGCAATTGTAGGTTGATTCTATCTATTTCAGCATTACATTTGTATTTCTCATAATATATAAACATGACCACTTTAATCAGATTCTGCTTGTCATCATTCATTATACTGATTAGTCATATTTTACTTTCGCAGCAAGAAGAAACACTAATACATCCTTCTATAGATGTACATTATATAACAGAAGCTGTCAATATAGACGGAAAGCTTGATGATCTAGTATGGCAGTCGATTGCTCCTGCTAAAGATATGCATCAGAACTTTCCCGATGACAATCTTAGGGCAGAGCATGATACAGAAGTCTCCTTAGCTTATGATGATAACAATCTTTATGTGGCCATCACCTGTCATGCATCTGGTGGAGATTTCATCACTACTTCGCTCAAGAGAGATTATGACTTCTTTGGTAATGATAATGTGACTGTACTATTTGATACATACAATGATAGAACCAACGCCCTGGTATTTGGAATGAATGCTTATGGCGTCCGACGTGAGGCCACTGTCGTAAATTCAGGACAGCAACCTCAAGATTTCGATGAGTCTTGGGACAACAAATGGACCGGTGAGGCACAGAGATATGATGATCGATGGACTGTTGAGATGTCTATACCGTTTAGCACATTGAGATTTGAAGATGGTACTCAGAAGTGGAGATTTAATATCTATCGCGTAGATACTCAAAGCAATGAGATTTCATCATTTACTGATATTCCGCGGACAAGATTTGTTATGGACATGGGCTTCATGGGTGATATGCACTGGGAGAAGCCATTGAAGAAAACTGGAAAAAACATTTCGTTGATACCATATATATCTTCTGCGGCGACAAGGGATTTTGAAAATGAGAGTCAACTCAATACACAAGGTAACTTTAACATAGGTGGTGATGCTAAGATTGGAATCTCTTCAGGGCTCAACCTTGATTTAACTGTCAACCCTGACTTCTCACAAGTTGAAGTAGACGAGCAAGTAACAAATCTTAGTAGGTTTGAAATATTGTTTCCAGAAAAACGACAATTCTTTTTAGAAAATGCAGATTTGTTTGGAAGCTTCGGAGGACGATTTGCTAATCCGTTTTTTTCAAGGCGCATAGGAGTTAGTATTGATCCAGAAACAGGTCAAAATATACAGAATACAATTCTATATGGTGCTCGCCTTAGCGGCAAATTAAATGAAAGACTACGCGTCGGACTGCTCAATATGCAGACAGCTAGCATCAGTGGACTAGACGCTGGTTCTGGAACACCTGCCTTTAATTTTTCAGTAGCTACTGCAGAACAACGCATATCAGATGCATCAAGAGTGAAGTTCATAGGAGTGAACAAACAAGCGGTCAATGCTGCCGACTTTGATAAATCTAACTTTAATAATTATAATCGTCTTTTAGGATTTGAATACCGTCTCAATACTAATAACAATAGATGGGTGGCCAACACATCCATTCAGAAGTCATTCACACCTAATCTGAGTGGTGATGACCTCGCACATACTGCACAGATAGTGTATAACAAAAGAAAGTACAGATTAGAATGGGCACATATCCTCGTTGAGAATAATTATAATCCTGAAGTCGGGTTTGCCCCAAGACGAGATTTTGTAATCTTTAGTCCTGAAGGAATGATCAACTTCTTTCCAAAATCTGGATCCATAGCAAGTCACTCTTTAGGCTTTGATTCAAGATTCTTTTTTAAACTTGGGCAAGATGACAATCCATTTATAACTGACTTTGGTATAGAAGAGATTAATTTTGATCCTTTCTGGATGGCGTCATTCAAAGACTTGAGTATGCTTAATGTTGGTTTTTCTTACAGAGACATCACACTACTCAATGACTTTGATCCTACAAGATTACAAGAGACCGAAGTATTCTTACCGGGAGGTACTTCTTACCAGTATTTAGAAACTGAGATCAGTTATTCATCAGATCAAAGAAAGAGAGTTACAACTAGAACAGCACTCAATTTTGGATCATTCTTTAATGGTGACAGGTATGGTCTATCGGGAAGTGTGAGTTATCGATATCAACCTTATGGATTTGTTTCTTTAAGTTATTCTTATAATCGCATCCAATTAGAAGAACCATTCGTACCTGTCAATATCTGGCTGATCGGACCAAGATTTGATCTTACATTTTCTAAAAAATTATTCTGGACCACCTTTGTTCAGTATAATAATCAATTGGACAATCTAAACATCAACACAAGATTACAATGGAGATTTGCTCCAGTGTCAGACTTCTTCTTGGTTTACACCGACAACTATGATACTGCAGAGACGGCTAACTTTGGAAGTCGTAATCGAGCATTGGTGGCAAAGCTTACTTATTGGTTTAACTTGTAGAACAATTGTTTTTAGATTAAAAACCAAAGGCACCCAACCCATGAAGAATCCCTGGGTTAATCTCTTCATATCCCCCAATGGGATATTCAAACACTGTATCATCTACTTCTTTGCTAAAACTTGTTGCATAATAGGTTCTGATTGAACCTTCACCTTCTGTTTGAAACATCAAAGGTGTGCCAGGATAGTCTATACCATGGAATTGATGAAATCTGAAGTCTCTCATTACAATTTCATCTGTAACATAAGCAATTGTAGTAAACTTACCACCGCCTGGAGGCATCTGCTCAGGGTAGTCAATCATTGTTCTTATGTCACCATCAATCTGAACTCTATAACATTGAAATCCTAAAATCTCTTTCGTGTCTGAAGGGTCAATTGAGACTTCATATAGCTTACTCATTACAGAATCGTATCTTAATGATTCTATGCCAGATATCAAAGAGACGATTTTTGTCTGGATTCCATTTATATCTAAGAACTGAGTAATTGTATCCCCTGTAAAAAAATCGTGCTCAATCATCACTTTCTTATTCTGATCATAAAGTTCAGAACGTGTTACTTGCTTATCATGATCAAAGTGAATAGTCATTTTGTAATTATCTGATACCTCTTCATCAACAAAGGGTTGACTATAACCATTTTCATAGAGCTTCCGGAGAGGTTCGCGTAACCCCCGATTGAAGCTCCTTGCTGCATAGATATTGAGTTTTCCGGCCCGC
>CAZRXJ010000126.1:0-6207 GCA_964604025.1 uncultured Saprospiraceae bacterium
CAGCAGTAAGTGTGAAGCTATGGTTAGACCTTGGTCATGCGCGCCATATAGATTGGTTAGAAAACTGGGTGGTTTTAGTATGATCCTATAGAAGCTTCCGCCACTTAAACCAAAGTTCAAGCAAAGAATCCAGAATGTTGAGGTGTATAATTTAGTGGGCGAATCAATCGAATTGTCCATTAAGTCACAGATGTAGGATTAGGCATTTTGTTACATGGCTTTACAATCTTCGTTAATTCATTTACATTCGAGATATGATGATACGTGAAGAAACTAATCAGGTGCCGATATTAGAAGATGTAAATCTTTTCAATATATATATATCGCACTTGAAGAATTGCTTCAAAGGAAAGTCCCTCACCATAATCATGACATCATGGACTTGTTACTCAGACTATTGCTGCCTGTTGGCAAATATTGGTTAACTAAAAAACCCAGTATGATGATTGTTGAAAGCATGGGATGTCACGGAGACAATGATTATGTGAAGGAGAGCATCCTGCACAGATTATATAGTGAAGCTCCAGTTAATGCAATATGGGAAGACAGTGACAATGTACAATGCCTGGATGTACTTTGTACCATTAGAAAATCACCTAAGGTCTTGGAAGTATTTGCCAACTACTGCCATTGGCCAAGGAGAATAATGATCAATATGATAAGTTCTTTTTACAATTGGAAAACTCGATTGATTGATGCTATTGTGGAGCATTAAAAATTTGTCATATGAAAGTGGAGTTAAGAAAAGTCAATTATAACCAATTAGTTCAATTGCAAAAGATTGCGTTAGATACTTTTGTAATCTCGTTTGCTCATCTTAATGATCCAGTCTATTTTCAAGAGTATGTTGATGAGAAGTTATCAATTATACAATTAGAAAAAGAGTTGGCTGATAAAGATTCGATTTTCTATTTTTTAATGTTTGACAATGAGATCAAAGGATACCTTAAAGTTAATCGACTGGCAGCACAGACAGAACAATATGTACCGAGTGCACTGGAGATCGAACGTATCTATCTTCTACCAGAATGTCAAGGTCGAAATATAGGAAAGACCATGATCGATAAGGCAAGAGAGATAGCGATAGAAGAAGGCTATACTCATCTATGGTTAGGGGTGTGGGAAGAGAATGTTGATGCTATAAGATTTTATAAAAGAGAAGGCTTTAAAGTTTTTGATAAGCATGCGTTTATGATGGGACGAGACAAGCAGACAGACTTAATGATGAAATTGGAGTTGTAGATATTGTTGTTGTAACTTTCGTAAATATTAATTTGCCATGAGCCTTCTTAATTCGACTCATTATTAAAATGTAAGAGATTGATATATGCTTTAAGACTATACTTAGGTATAGCCATAAATGAGTTACGGTGCTTGATATTTGTGGTCAAATTGAATAGAGATGACAAAAATCACTGTAACATTGGCCTTAGTCTTTATTATCAATCAAGCGATGATTGCTCAATGGACCGGAGGAAGTAACACGGCACCATATGTACGCCTTAATCCCAGTAATGATGAATATGGAGTGGTAATGAGTGATGCCCCTCAGGGGTTCTCTAATCCTGACGCCAAACTACTTGTTTCAGTTGTACCTAACTTTCATAACGGGGTTGTAAGTGAATTTAGAGGGCGTAGCATGTTAGCTAACCAAGACGTGTTAAGACTCCGTCTAAGTGCACAACCCAGTTCACAAACGCCTAACCCTTTTTATATAAGAGGATTAACTAACTCTGGTTCAACCATATTTTCTATTGATAGCAGAGGTGGATCTATATATAAGGGGGGGATTAGATTACTTGATTTTGACGCTTCGACTTCCTCCAATACAGCTATACAAGTAAGAGGTGATCAAGGACTTTGGTATAACGGAGTATACTTTAGCTGGGGATTTGGAGGAGAATGGAATCGATTTGCAGATCCAATTACCATTGGATCTGGTACAGAGCCAAGTTCTAATACAGGATTAAGAGTAGATCAGAACAAGCATATAGATATCATAGGTGGAGATGTTAGAGCATTCGGAGGAGATATCAATGTGCTTGGAGGTGATGTAGACCTTGATAGTGGTAACATTGATATTACCAATGGAGGAACGCTCAACATCGAAGGCCCTAATCTCAGGCAAATATTTTTCAAAAGAGATCCAGCAACGGTTCTTGGCAAAATTGAGTCTGGGGGTAACTTCCTAAGACTCGATGATCTGACTCAAGTAATTATTGCAGCTGGTGGTCAGAACAAACTACAAGTGTCTGCATTTGAAGGAGCTTTGTTTGACACAAATATCACTTTGCGGTCAGAACGCAATATACAATTTGGTAATAACGTGCTACTGCCTGAAGCATTAATAAGTCTTGAAGAGATTGCAAATCAAGATTATGGAAGGATGAGAATTAAAAATGAAATTGAAAATGGTCAAGTCTTAATTACTACTGACAAAGGAGATATTTCACTGAATAATGGAATAGGTGGAGGCGTTTTTATACAAGATAGATTTGTTGGTATCAGTGAGAAAAATCCACAACATACATTGCACGTCACAGGAGACGTCGGAATCACTGGAGAGTTTTTTGCCTTATCAGATCGTAGAGTGAAGGAAGATATAACAGAGCTTGCAGAAGCAAAAAAAATGCTATTAGACCTACACCCGGTTACTTATACGTATAAAACCAAAGCGTATGAAAACTTGAACCTCTCTGATGATTTTCAATATGGACTAATAGCACAAGAAGTTGAACAAATTCTCCCGTCACTAATTACAGTACATTCTAAAGTAGAAAATGACGAAGGAGAAAGTATTGACTTAAAAGGTGTGAACTATACATCTATTATCCCCATATTGATTAAAGGATATCAAGAGCAACAAGAAGAATTAGAGTTCTATAAGCGCAGCCTTGATAGCGTTATAAGAAGATTAGAAGACCTTGAAAAGAAGATCTCAGATCAATAGGAGGATATACCTTCATTATTACAGCTATATTGTTGTTAAAGTATTTTATTGTGTACTGATACTCTGTATACTCCTCAAGAATTGCGATATTAATATCTAATTGTGATTGTCATTATATTAGATATGTTATAGATGAAATTGAGTTATGCAAGCGGAACCAGTAATGAGCCTTTGTTAGGTGTTACGATAGGAGATCTTTTTGATAGTACTGTAAATGAATATCCATCCAATGAAGCCTTAGTAGTCCTTCATCAAAACATCAGATGGACGTACCAACGACTACAAGTCGAAGTTGACAAGTGTGCGAGAGCATTATTGAGTTGTTCATTAAAGAAAGGGGATCGAGTAGGTATATGGTCACCTAACAGATGTGAGTGGGTGGTTTTGCAGATTGCCACAGCTAAGATCGGTGTTATACTCGTTAATATTAATCCATCATATCGCAAACACGAATTAGAATATGCTCTTAATCAATCAGGGTGTAAGATGTTGGTCTTGGCCAAAATATTCAAATCATCCAATTATGAGATGATGCTTACTGAACTGGCGCCTTCGATAATAGAAAACGAATTTGGAAAGTTGAGTTCAGATGCATTACCAGATTTAAGATATACCATAACACTAGGAGATGAGACTGCTGGTGGATTGCTTTGCTGGAATGATTTTATGCAAAAGCATCAAGATAGCACTGAAAAAGAATTATTGTTCCGTCAAGGTCAGTTAACTTTTGACGAACCCATTAATATTCAATATACAAGTGGTACAACTGGCTATCCCAAGGGTGCAACTTTGAGTCATCATAACATCTTGAATAATGGATACTTCGTTGCAAAAATCATGAATTTTACCTCTGATGATCGTTTGATTATTCCTGTACCGCTGTATCATTGTTTTGGCATGGTCATGGGTAACCTGGGGTGTATCACACATGGTGCGACGATGATATATGCTAGCGAAGGTTTTGATCCTTTAGTTGTGTTGCAAGCTATTGAAAAAGAAAAAGCCACTGCCTTATATGGTGTGCCGACTATGTTTATCGCTGAGCTTGAACATGAAGATTTTTCTAAATTCGATCTTAGTTCTTTAAGAACAGGAATTATGGCTGGATCTCCTTGTCCTATTGAAGTGATGAAGAAGGTTCAATCTAAGATGAACATGAATGAAGTGCAAGTGGCTTATGGTATGACTGAGACAAGTCCAGTAAGTACACAAACGAGAATTGGAACGGAGTTGCAAAAACAAGTAAGTACAGTGGGGCAAGTACACCCACATATAGAAGTAAAGATCATTGACCCCGAAAGCGGCTTGGTCTTGCCTGTTGGAATGTCTGGTGAACTATGCACCAGAGGATACAGTGTGATGCTGGGCTATTGGGACAATGATGAACAAACTCATGCCTCTATAGATGAGTCGCGATGGATGCATACTGGAGACTTAGCTACTATGGACGAAGATGGCTATGTTAATATAGTCGGAAGAATCAAAGATATGATCATAAGAGGTGGGGAGAATGTCTACCCGAGAGAGATCGAGGAATTCTTGTATACTCATCCATCTATTAGTGATGTGCAGGTCATAGGTGTGCCAGATCAAAAACTTGGAGAGCGCGTTATGGCATGGGTAAAGCTGAAAGAAGGATCTGAAACAACGGCCGAAGAGTTATCAGAATTTTGTAATGGACAGATCGCTCATTTTAAGATACCTGCGCTTTATAAATTCACAGAAGACTTTCCCATGACAGTTACAGGTAAGATCCGTAAGAAAGAGATGCGAGAGATAAGTATTAAGGAACTCAGAATTAATGTATAAATTACTTTGATAGTGTGAGACTTAGTTTAATTGGCTGTATAACTCCGATTACGTTTTCAAAAAATTAATTTTATAATTAACCTAACAAAGTTTCTAAATTACTACCGGTAAGATTCTTTACATTTTTAGTGATTTTCTCAATTGGCCAATTCCACCATTGTAATTTAAGGAGCTTATGTATCTCCTCATCAGTGTATCTGTACTTTATAACTTTAGCAGGATTGCCACCCACGATGGCATAAGATGGGACATCCTTGGTTACAACAGATTTTGTAGCGATGATCGCTCCATGTCCAATCTCTATACCCGGCATGATCGTAACCCCATAACCTATCCAAACATCATTGCCAACAATCGTGTCACTTTTATTGGGATAGGCTTTTCCTTCCATCGCATCAGACCAATCATGACCAAAGATGGAGAAAGGATAAGAACTTATACCACTATTAAGATGGTTAGCACCGTTCATTATAAATGTCACATCCGACGCTATCTGACAGAACTTTCCTATTCTCAATTTGTCACCTATAAAGTCAAAAAGATACTTGACGTTCTTTTCGAAATTATCGACATTTTCAAAGTCGTCATAATAGGTGTAATCACCAACGATGATATTAGGATTCTTGATGACGTTCTTTAGAAAACATAGGCGATCATAATGACCTAATGGAAACTTTGCGTTCTTGTCTGGTATGTCCATATTATCTTCATTTGATCCGTGGCAAATATCAATAGAATATTATAGATGAGTTAGTGTCAGATGTACTCTAATTCATTACATGAAAGATATTTGGCGTGACCATTATCCACATACAAGAATATAACGACCTCATAGAATATAATTGACATAACATCTATGTTGTCAATAATGTGTTTGCTTAATTGAATGATAATTCTTTTGAATATGAATTAAGTTTGTTGCACAAAATAAAGCTATGGATAACAATCATATGAACGGAGATGCCAGTAAGTGCCCATTTATGGGAGGGCCTCTAAAAAGTTCTGCAGGTGGAGGAACAACTAATAAAGATTGGTGGCCCAATCAATTAAAATTAAATATACTAAGACAACATTCTGCTCTTGTGGACCCAATGGGTGAAGACTTTGATTATGCGGAAGAGTTTAAGACACTTGATCTTGCTGCGGTCAAAAAAGATCTTCATGACTTGATGACGGACTCACAAGAATGGTGGCCTGCTGATTATGGTCATTATGGTCCATTTTTCATAAGAATGGCATGGCATAGTGCAGGTACTTATCGTATAGAAGATGGTCGCGGTGGCGGTGGTACAGGTAATCAAAGATTCGCTCCGC
Source organism: uncultured Saprospiraceae bacterium (assembly GCA_964604025.1). GTDB lineage: Bacteria > Bacteroidota > Bacteroidia > Chitinophagales > Saprospiraceae > JAJRXG01. The sequence goes on from CAZRXJ010000126.1 coordinate 6,074, forward strand.
TCAACAGTTGGCCTGATAATGGCAACTTGGATAAAGCACGTCTCTTACTTTGGCCAATTAAACAGAAATATGGCAAGAAAATATCTTGGGCCGATCTCCTGATCCTTACAGGTAATATCGCATTAGAATCCATG
>CAZRXJ010000127.1:0-6131 GCA_964604025.1 uncultured Saprospiraceae bacterium
GTATGAGCGTCGGATTATTAATTGGGATCCCATCAATATGAAAATGAATTAAGTCTACCGTTCTTAATCTATCCAGTTGATGCGCTTTTCAACTACTCTACACCCCCTATCGACTTAAAAGGGGAGGGTGTAACATGCTCTAAATCAATATATTATATAAATTTGTCATATGAGGAAGTGTAAGCTACTTTACATTTTCACTACAACTCTAAGTGAGTGTTGTGCACCCCATAGCTGTCTTGTTTATAGACGTGAAATACATCTAGTTGAATAGACCAATCCCTCTACTATTCAACGAAACCGGAACCAACAAACCAAATTAATGAAACGGATCTTAACTATGTTAGAAGCTAAGTCTGTGTCGCAAACTGAAGTAGAGAAACTGCTGTTTTATGCAGCTATATATTCACTTGCGTTTTTTGCAGCTTTTCAGTTAACATCATTTTAAAATCCCCCTTAATTGTTTTGCCTAAATACTAAGTTGTAATTGTAAGTAACAATTATGATGGTTTTAAAAGTATGCCTTTGCATACGATAGGTTTTTCATACAAAAGTAAAGGCCGGAGGATTTTGATCCACCGGCCTTTTTTGTTGTTACACGGAGTATAACTTCAGTTACGTCTTTCAGTAACCTACTTTCCGTCGAATCTGTTTAAGAATCGTTCCATTTGCTTACCCGCTGCTTCTCTTCCACCTAGGCCAAATGACAAGGCAAAAGCCACTGCTACTGCACCCAATGTCAATCCAAAAGCAAGATTAACTATATCGTCCGCTAATCCCATATGTCTTAATGAGATAGCTAAGAATAATCCTAAAGTCGCAAATCGTGCAATTGAACTAAGTCCAGGTGCATCTGATTTAGCAAAGTAAGTACTTACAAACTCACTAATTTTATTGCCTATGATTAGGATAATTACACCTAACATAATCTTTCCAGTAAGACCCATAATAGAAAACAAAATCTCTGTTAGTCCATGAAACTCTAATTTTTCAATCGCTGTCGTAACACCAAAGAATGCTATAAAGAAATAAACAACCTTTGATATGATATCTGTGAGAGAGTAACTTTCTCCTATCATAGAAGAGATACCTAAGCTCTGAGATGTCTTATCCAAATTCATGTTTTTCAATAAGTCGCCGATCATCTTTGATACAAAGCGACCGCCAAACAAGAACACAGTTAATATGATTCCAGCAGCTATGATGTTAGGAATAGCGTCAAATAAGCTCTGCAACATATGCTTAGCTGGATCAGAAATCATACTAATGTTCAGAGTATCAAGTGCTACTAAAAGTATAGGTATGAATATAAAGATGAATACTAATTGCTTCAGGATACCAGAAACGTTCATTTCGCTAAATCCATAGTTAGCAAGTAGATTGTTCAATCCACCAGTTGCCATGCCCGTAGCTTCTTTACCTATATTGGCAACCATATAACCAACGAATCCTATGATACCCGCAGCAATAATGTTAGGTATATAACCTAAGAACTTAGAGAGCATATCTTTGATAGGATCAAGTGCTGCCGTCAGTCCCATCATGTCTAAAACAAACATAAGAACGACTAAGACCAACACAAAGTAGATCAACTTTGATCCGATTGTTGAGAGACTTGATGTACCCCCAGAGCTAAACTTGTCGACTCCTGCTTTTACGAGTCCTTTGCGCGCAACACCTCTGATGATTCTTGCGACAAATAAACCAACAATAAGAATGACGAGTGCTCCAATTAATTTGGGTAAGGATGAGCCAAACTGTGATGAAAGCACCTGAAGGCCATTGTTTAAATATTCCATATTATTATAAGTGATTTTAGTAGATGATTATTCGATTCGGTCTAAGAACTTGATCTCAACTATCATTTAGACTTTCTTAACACTTGAAGTCACTTATTTTTTGATATATTTTTTATCTCAATATGTTGAGGGGTGATAGAAGAAAGGAAGAAAAATCCCACTGACTTATGAAAATACAGATGCTGAAATCATGTAAAACAGAAGAAATTGAATCTTAGAAAGAGCGCAGCTCACTTGTTTTTCTGTCATCATCAACAGAGATGACTATCAAGTTACTGTATGCTGATTCATCAAATTTTTGATATTCTTCTTTGTCGAGTATGGCGTTGGCCAGTGTAGGCGTAGAATTAGAATGACCGACAATGAGAATATTCTGACCTCGAAGTTGCAATACTTGATCTGCAAATTGAGAAAGATTACGTGGATCATATATTAGTACTTCAAGTCCTAAGGCATCTGCAAGAGGCTGGGCCGTATGTTTTGTTCTCAAGTAATCTGTAGAATAGATATGAGTGATATGTTCCTTGCGTAATAATGTAGCTAAGGATATTGCTCTTTGTTCACCAATAGATGTTAGCGGAGGATTTCTGGAGCCATCATCAGCTTTCTCAGCATGACGGACAAGAAAGATTTGTGATTGAAGAGTAGATGGCTTGTGAACTTGCGTTGAGCTACATGCGATTGATAATAATACCAATAAGGCAAGTGTGATACGTAACATATGGCGAAATATAATCTCCTCTAATATCAGTCAAATAAACCAGAACTAAGATACCTATCTCCTCTATCACAAACGATGAAGACGATAAGTCCTTCTTCGATCTCTTCTGCAACCTTTAACGCAACAGCTAGCGCACCTCCAGAACTCATGCCTGAGAAGATTCCTTCTTCTGTAGCAAGTCTTCTGGCCATAGCATGTGCTTCTTCTTGGCTTATATCGATGATGCGATCAACACGATGAGGTTCATATATCTTTGGTAGAAACTCCGGTGACCATCTCCTGATGCCAGGGATACGGCTACCATCTGTGGGCTGGGCGCCGATGATTTCTATCGCCGAGTTTTGCTCTTTTAGATATCTTGAGGTGCCCATGATTGTTCCAGTAGTGCCCATCGATGAGACAAAATGAGTAAGTCTACCTTCAGTATCATTCCATATCTCAGGCCCTGTGCTCTTATAGTGCATGTTGGGATTGTCCTTATTGCCAAATTGATTGAGCATCACATAGCCTTCTTCTTTTGCCATGCGCTCTGCTTCGGCTCTCGAAAACTCTATGGTCTTAGCAGCAGGAGTCAAGATGACTGTAGCACCATAAGCTCTCATGGTTTGTATCCTTTCCTTAGTACTGTTATCGGGCATTAATAGTGTCATATGCAAGCCCTTTAACTTAGCGATCATCGCAAGAGCGATACCTGTATTACCAGAAGTCGCCTCTACCAGTTTGTCTCCTGGACGCACATCTCCACGATCGAGTGCTCCTGATATCATGCCGAAAGCTGCTCTATCTTTTACACTCCCGCCAGGGTTGTGCCCTTCTAACTTACCACATATCGTTACACTCGATTTTGTAGGTATACTTTGAAGTTTGACAAGCGGTGTATTACCTATAAAATCAGCAAGGTTGTTCATATGCTTTAAGGTTTGTGGAAAGAGTAATTAGAGTACACCTCTTTTTTCTAATTCTAATTGTAGTTGTGGGGCTGACTTATACTGTATACTATCTATGCCAATTGATTTTGCGGCTTCTACATTGCGTAGATTATCATCTATAAAGATTGCATGGTCAGCACTTATATTATATCTGGACATCAGCAGATTATAAATCTCATAGAATGGCTTCCTCATTTTTTCTTCACCTGATACAACAATTCCTTTGAACCAACTTAAGAAATCATATCTCTCCCTGGCGATCGGAAATGTCTCAGCTGACCAATTAGTCAATGCATAAAGATCATGTTTGTCTTCCTCTTTTAATCGACGAAGGATTGTTACTGATGCATCTATAGGTCCACCTAACATTTCATCCCATCGTTCGTAGTAAGCTTTAATCTTTTCAGCATGTTCTGGATGCTCTTTAATTTTTTCGATAGTTCCTTCGATGAGTGGTCTGCCTGCATCTTGTTGTTCGTTCCAGTGCATATCACAGATGTTCTCTAAGAACCAGTCGATCTCTTTTTCGTCGTTTATTATCTTTCTGTAGAGGTACTTGGGATTCCAGTCTATCAGCACGCCACCCAGATCGTATATCACTGTTTTCTTACTCAATAGCTATTTTTATTTTGCAAATTCTTTAAAAACAAGTTTGTCTACTCCTCCTTCTTCATTATTCATAGTAGCCTGATAATAGATCTTAGAATGAGGGGGTACGGATCTTGTGATCCAAGTATTGCCACCTATGATACTATTGGCTCCGATTATAGTTTCTCCGCCTAAGATGGTTGCACCAGCATATAGGACACAACCTTGTTCTATAGTAGGGTGTCTTTTTTTATTTGCGTCAGCCTTATCTACACTCAGTGCACCAAGCGTAACACCTTGATAGAGCTTGACATGATCCTTTATATCACAAGTCTCACCGATCACTATACCTGTACCATGGTCTATACAAAATGATGACCCTATGTTAGCACCTGGATGGATGTCTATACCTGTCTGACTATGCGCATGTTCAGTTATAATCCTGGGTAGATCTTCTACGCCAAGTTTATGCAGTTGATTGGCAAATCGATAAGCCGCTATAGCATAAAAACCCGGATAACTTCTGATTACTTCACGCTTGCTCTTACAGGCCGGGTCGCCTTCATAGATAGCCATGATATCCATTAAGAGTTGCTTCTGTATGGTGGTCAGTGAATCAAAAAATGCTGATGCGATCTTCTTCACACCGAGTACCGCATTCATTGGATTTCTGGATAGCAAATCTTCAAGATTTGCCTTGAGTCGTCCTTCTTCTGCAAGTAGAAGCTCAGTACTGTCTAAAGGTTCCTTAGCATAATCCATATAAAAGAGTCCCATTAAGGCTTTAAAGAAGTTATCAACTTCTTCAAGAGAGGGGCATGTATTACATAGTTGATGTTCGCTAAGGAGTCGATTAAGTAGTTCTTTTTTCACCGCTTTGATTGTGACTTTAGACACTAACGTTCAATGTGTGCAAATTGATCTATGATATTGTTGATAATTCTTTTTGTTTTAAAGAGGTACACTTTTAATGTGAAAACAAATAGAAGTCGTAGGAACTATATGTATTGAATATTGTTTTATATAATACTTCGTTAGCTTTGCGCGAAATAATGATCCAATAGGGATTAAATTAGTTATTTGAAATATGGGGCCGACTGGAATTGACAGGAAAGATTGTTGGTAAGTAAGCATGTCGCAGAAAGGTTGCTCACTGCGCAAAAAATGGTAATCAAACACTAATTGGCGAAAGACAATTCGCACTAGCTGCCTAATCTAGGATTAGAAGCTTTTAGGTCACATTGTTGATTTCTACTACACATAATGTCACCTTAACCAAACGTAGGATAGTTCTATTGATCCGCTTTAGTCAATAGATACGAAACTTAATGAAGCTAAGCTGAGGGTGGTCGCTTTTACACCTTCCCGATGTCGAAAACTCAAGTAAGAGATAAACATGTAGAAAGTTTGCAAGCGCTTTGTCTGGACGAGGGTTCGAATCCCTCCGGCTCCACCAGAGAATTATAGTATTTGAGGCTCGAAGAGGCAATTCTTTAAAAGATGAACTCATTTGAGCTTGCTCAAAGATGAGTTGATCGCTAAAGAAATAGCGAAGCGAACAAATACTAAATTTTGACCTTGGGCGTCTCAGGGATCTACCGATCAGTTCAATTTTTGCTTGTTCTCGATAACCTTAGCATACATTCTTAGAGCATAGTCACGATGCTTAGCCGGTATGTTTTTTATTCTTTCGACAAATACTTTTTCACTCTTTGCTAAGGTTCGCTTGCGGTAGTTAGCTTTTGTTTTTTCAAATCTATCTGAATAATGCCCGTATAATAATTTGTAAGCAAAGTGATTAGATGGATGTAATCTATAGTTACTTATTATCTGTCTGTCGACTTCAGCTGCTACTTCATGTGCATTTTTATATTCACCATGTAGTGGTGTACCAAATGATAGATGTATTCTTCCTTTTGCTTCTTTGATTCCTTTGGTTATTGAGTCTATGTCTTCATCTTTAGACTTATTGTACTTTCCATACTTGTCTATAATGTATAGCTCCTTTGCTTTGCCTGCGTCATTAGGATCCAGTTCGTAAGATATGGATACAGGCGTTATATTCATTCTATTGATGAACGCTGTCAAAGACTC
>CAZRXJ010000128.1:0-6118 GCA_964604025.1 uncultured Saprospiraceae bacterium
ACTGGGGCCATGGCAAGTTAACTCTCACATGATGGGAGAGACCATACCTAAGGAGTCTAGCTATGTATCTTTAGACTCTCAGGAGGTCGATGAGTGGGGCATGCCGTTAATACATATCTCGATGAAGTATGACGAGAATGATGAGAAAATGATAAAAGATTTTCATGAGCAATTGACTTATATGTATGAACAAGCGGGATTTGTTGATATCAAGACCAGTGACGATCATAGAGCACCGGGATTAGATATTCATGAGATGGGTGGAAGTCGGATGGGGCGCGATCCTAAAACATCCGTACTCAATGGTTGGCATCAGGTTCATTCTAGTCCTAATGTATTCGTTACTGACGGAGCATGTATGACTTCAACTGCTACTCAAAACCCCTCTCTTACCTATATGGCAATGTCGGCAAGGGCCGCCAACTATGCTGTAGATCAGTTAGATAAAGGCTTATTATTTTAAAATAAAATGATAATCTGAACGAGAAGTCACAGATCATTGTTATATCACGTTATTAACTCTGTTAGATCATCTTTAATCTATGATAATAAGACGGTACATATTGCTATTGACACTAGTGTTATCCACTTTCGGATCTATATCATCTCAGGGGCAGATTATAGGTCTAGACTTGTTAGATCGAGATAATGAAGTAGAAGTACCATTTGAGATTGAACAAGGATTTATCATTGTCAAAATATGGCTTAACGGTATCGTGCCTCTACGGATGATATTTGATACTGGTGCAGAGAATACAATTATTTTTGACAAAGAGATCACCCAAATATTGGGTATAAAATTCGAACGTCAGATACCTATCATGGGATCGGACCTAGACTCGGTGTTGATTGCTAATATTGCCAGAAATGTAAGAACTAAGATGGATGGTTGTCGATCAGTAACACGAGACATCATAGTCCTACAGGAAAACACTCTACTACTTCGTGAGAAACTTGGAACAGAGATCAACGGTATTGTAGGAGGGAGTTATTTTTCTAATCTTGTTGTTAAGATTAATTATCGAAAGAAAACGATAACGTTTACTCATCCCAACCAGTTTCAAGAGCCTTCATTAGACAAATATTTCAAATTTCCGATTGACATAGTAAGCAACAAGCCCTATGTCAAAGGAGATGTTGGGATATCAGGTGAACAGATGCATAAACTCAATTTATTATTGGATACTGGTGCTGCTCTACCCTTTCTGATACACACCAATACGGATAGTACACTTAACTTACCCAACAGAATCATGGTGGGCAATGTTGGTTATGGACTCTCAGGAGCCATATTTGGTTATAGAGGAAAATCTAAGAGATTTGAGTTAGGCGAACTTTATTTTAATGAGATCGTCACGAGCTTTCAGGATTTAGTTTTCCAGAATACACCACTCAAGTCTCCTCTTATACGTAATGGAATCATCGGCAATACATTGCTATCAAGATTCATAGTGATCATAGATTATACGAGTCAACATATCTATCTCAGACCGACCAGAAAATATAATCAGGACTTTACCTTTGATAAGAGTGGTATAACCCTATTTGCTGTTGGGCCTGATCTCAATCAATATTATGTGGTAGCCGCCATAGAGGGTTCTCCTGCAGATCTTGCAGGTGTATTACCTGGAGATCTTATTGTAAGGGTTGGACGTAAGAAAGCGAAGCGTTTGTCGCTCAATAGGATCACAGAAAAGTTCTCGAAAAAAGAAGGAAAATTAATCAAATTGACCTTGCTAAGAGAAGATCAAGAAATCCAGACTTCCTTTCGATTAAAAGAATGGTTCAACGACCTATAATACGTATGATATACTACTGTCTATCATTTTGAATATTGATTAATAAGAGTATCTTTGCAGCCCATTTTAAGAATAGCTAATATTTAAGGTCATGTTTGCCATAGTTTCCATTGCAGGTCAGCAGTTCAAGATAGAAGAAGGACAAGAGATATTTGTGCACAACCTCGGTGAGGATGAAGGTGCTAAAGTTTCATTTGACGATGTTCTATTGATCGGTACAGATTCTTCAACTACCATCGGTACGCCTATTGTCTCAAGCGCTTCTGTAAAAGCCACAGTGTTGGGTCAACAGAAAGGAGATAAAGTAATTGTCTTTAAGAAGAAAAGACGCAAAGGATACAAAGTAAAGAATGGTCACAGACAGCTATTCACTAAGATTAAGATAGACTCAATAAAGGCTTAACTCATGGCTCATAAGAAAGGTGTAGGTAGTACAGATAATGGACGTGATAGTAATAGTAAACGTCTTGGTGTAAAGTTATTTGGTGGTGAACATGCTATCCCTGGTAACATCATAGTACGTCAGAGAGGTACAAAGTATCATCCAGGCGAGAATGTAGGTATGGGACGTGATCATACTTTGCATGCACTGGTTGAAGGTAAGGTAGCTTTTCAAAAGAGACGTAATAATCGTACTTACGTAAATATCATAACCGACGGGACGCCAGTTGTTGCTCCTAAGAAAGCTAATGCAGCACCAAAAAAAGCAGCACCTGTTAAGGCCGCTGAACCAGTAAAAGAAGCAACTCCGGTCGCAGCTCCGGCTCCTAAAGCGACCTCTGTATCCGATAAGTTAACTAAAGTAGAAGGTATCGGTCCAAAAGTCAATGAATTACTTAACGCTGCGGGTATAATGACATTTGCTCAATTGGGCAGTGCTTCATTTGATCAGCTTAAAGGCATTCTAGCAGACGCTGGATCACGATATCAAATGATGGATCCAACAACCTGGCCACAACAATCTCAATTAGCTGCTGATGGTAAGTGGGATGAACTTCAAGTTTTGCAAGACAAACTTGACGGAGGACGTATCGTAGGAGAACAAGAGTAGAATCGTTAATCCTCTTTTAGCCAAAAATATCTTAAGCCTTGCTGATTAGGTAGTTGTTACCATTGCTGTGATTCTATATGTCATTAGCGTTATCATATAATACTAACTCTATCTTTCTTAACCCATCCTGTATCTTTATCACGAAGTTGAACTTTGTACCAATCGCCTATTGTATCAAGAAGAAACACCTTATTGCCTGGACCGATTGATACTATACTATTACTTCTATCATCAGCGGCCTCATATAGTTCTTGGCTTTGCATAGATATGGCTTGATCGCCTCCTAGTTCTGTCAGCTTACTGTGATATGCCATGAGCCCACTGATCAAACAGAATATCAACAGACTTGACATCGAACCCCATGCTAGCGATTTTCTAATTTCTATATCTTTTATAAATATGAGGTAGAGCCCAACCACAAATAACAATCCAAACAAAAGTTGAATTATACTCCATGTAGTCGCACTTGCAAAGTTAGACATAGATCTATATGCTCTCAATAATACAAAGTCAGGTATATCTGAAATCTGTATAGGCAATTCTGCTCTTATCTGATTGATAGATTCTTGGATATTATTGTTACGAGGCCCCAATTTCAATGCTTTTTCATAATAAAGCATGGCATTGGCCAGGTCATTTTTTTGATAATATGCATATCCAAGATTCATATAGAGTTCCTCAGAATGCCGACCTTCTGTGATATGAGCCAAATGTTGATTTATATTCTGATTATAATCTTGTCCACCAGAAATTGGTGTCTCTTCTTGGGCAAAACAATAATTAGCCAGAGCCACCATCAAAAAAAGTATATGAATTCTCATGACCTCAACTATTACAATTGCATTTTAAAAATATCAGCACTGGGTCGCTCTTCGAATCGCCATTTAAACCCGTCCAAGTTATATGATGTGAGATCCATGCCTTCCGTATACTCATACATATTAGATGATGGTTGACCGTTCATGTCTATCGTCACTATTTGATCGTCCTCAAAAGTAAAAATCATCTCGTTACTTTTCGTAACATCAACTCCACGATAACTTTCATCTTCTTTAATCATGTATAAAAGTTCAGCATTGGTCATGACGTGACTTTTTACCAGTGCCTTATCTTCAATAAAATTTTCAATTTTTGCTCCTTTGATTTGATTGTACATCCCAGTATTATCTGGAGAAATGATCATCGCATTATCGATCAGTGTGATTTTATATACATCATTGTTTTTCAAAAACAACATAATAGTATCCGCCGATAATTGTGTAGAATCGGACCACAATATTGGGTTATCAGTCATTATAATTACAGAATCTTGTTGATAGAATAAGAACTTGTTAGACTTGCCCAGTGTCGTGCCATTTTTCCATTTGACTTTATTAACTGCTGTCAATTCTTGACTCGTAGAATCTGTATCTGCATACATCTCTGTGATGATCAATGAATCCGACCTTAGTAACAACGAATCACTTGATAACTCATAAGTCAACAAAGGTTGTCCCTTACCTGGATGATACATTTTGGTAACTCCATCGAGTTCCACGGCTTCTTCACTATTGATAGTTATCTCACTTTCTTTATCATATATCTCGACTTTTCCTTTTAAACGAGTTCCCCCGTTGTCTTCTGACGTAATATCATCAGCTTCAATTTTAGAGTTTTTTGTTTCTATTCTGGCTCGACCAAACGTATTATAAGAGTCAGTTTCCTTATCATATCTGATGACTGGAGCTTTCAAAACTTCATCAGGAGAAGTATAGTTAGCATTAGATCTTAATTCCAGGACGCCTTCATTATCATAATAAACTATGGTATCCGCAATCCCTATGTTATCATCATCATTGAGAATAGGATCAATTAAAAAAACGTACTTATCCTCAGCTCCATTAATATCCAGTATACCAGCTGTCATCAACTGATCACCTGAACGTACTTGGACGTTCTGGCTAAGGACGCCCCTGTCTTGTTTTAATCTGTAGATGCCACTCTCACAATAGATGTCTACACTATCTTGGATGATCTGAGTTGGAGCTATAATATTGAGTTGATCAAGATTATATAGGTATAATATACTATCAGTGAGCATGGTTCGTGAAGTATCAACAAATGACACATTACCAATAAGTCTTGCTTGCTGTTCACGCTGATAGTAATAACCTTCCTTGCTTACTATAGTATCTAGACCATCCACCAATGTCCCACCATTGAGATAAAAAGCAGTTTTATCATTGACATTATACCTCAGTTCTGAGGTGAATAGTCGTCTATCTCCATCTTGCAATATCACCTCTCCATATAGATCTGCTATCTTATTTTGTCCGTCATATGTCATGGAATCTGCATAGATCTGTATGGTATCATGATGGATGATAACGACATCTTCATAAGCTCTTGCATTGATCTGATCAATAACAATAGCCAGGTTACAATATATAGCAATACTATCCTGAGTAAGGATCACATTTTTTATCAAGGTGTCTACTTCTCGATCTGCGAAGGATACATGAAGTCCTGTATCAGCAGACATATGGATAATCGATAAAGTATCCTGAGCAGTAGTATCAGTTGCTACAACTCCCTCAATCACCTGATTCTGTCCATATAGGTAACTATGTGAATACAAAAACACTATGGCTACAAGAATAATTCGAGACATCTACAGCTTATAACGATTATTGTAAGGCGAGAGTTGCCGCATCTATTCCTACATCTATTCCTATAGCTACACCCATACCACTCAATCTTGCTGCAACAGTAACTTTATCGCTTACTCTTTCTATGATCGGTAGCCTATCACCGCCACCTGACAAGATGCCTGACCAATCATACTCCATCTTGATATCATGTTTATGAGGAGCAACGTACTTCTGTATATGATGTAGCAAATACATCTTATTATCAGGATTATCTCCAAATTCAGAAGTTTCCTCTTGATCAAACAGATGACGAGCCCCTCCTATCAATATACGATCACCTATATCTCTGAAATATATATAGCCCTGATCTTGATGAAAACATCCCTTCAAGCCATGACCTGGTATCGGATTGGTGACGATAACTTGATTGCGTACGGGAATGACATCTAATTGAGGCATCAAGCGCGTCGTCAGAGAATTAGTTGCCACTATTATATGGTCTGCAGACATCGATATTGTTATATCATCAAGCGCACATAATATTTTTCCATCGGACGAGTCGATTCTCAATACTTCAAGTCCTTTAATGATCTCAACACCGTGGATCTTAGCTTCTTTGAGAAGTGCATTATAGAGCT
>CAZRXJ010000129.1:0-6091 GCA_964604025.1 uncultured Saprospiraceae bacterium
CCTTCATATCCACACCGGTAAGGTTATCTTCTTGATATAGATTCTGATGAATTAGAGCCATAGACTGAACTCGATCCTGTCCTTCTTGTAGTGCAAAAAGTGCCGCATCATCTGACACATGACTGGTCTGTAATTGTAAGAGAGAGGATATAAATTGTAAGTTGTTTTTGACTCGGTGATGGATCTCCTTAAGGAGTATATCTTTTTCGCCAAGTGCTTTAGAAATGATACTGTTTTGTTTTTGTGTTTTTTGGTAAAGATTATAAATCCACCAACCTAGTCCTGTTAAGAATATAAGGCCAGTCCCGAAGCCATAATTACGAATCCGCGCAGATGTCAGCTTGTTTTGAGTCAATTCATTTTTAGAATTCAGCAGTTCTATTTCTTGTGTCTTTTTATCGTTTTCATATTTCTGGACTAATTCTTCTATTTCGACATCTTTATTTACATTGAGACTACTATCTCTAAGTGCTATATACCCTTGATATGACAGATGTGCTTTCTCCCACTGTTTTACTTCTTCATAATAGAATGTCATAGCCTTAAGATAAGATTCTCGTTCCTTAAAATTTCCTTTTTCTAGTAATTTGCCAGCTTTATCATAAGATGACTTAGCATCATTTCTTCGATCTAATTTCATCAAACTATTTGCCTTTTTAATTTGGAGACGGATCATGGTGGGTGTACTTCGTGCTGGATCTAAGGAAGTAAGTGCCCGATCAGCATAGGCTATGGCATTTTGATATTCTTCTTTTTTAAAAGAGATATTCGCAAGTGTTTCAAGTGGTTTACTAGCCTCTCCATCTGAACCAGATTCTTTATGATATGCCATGCTCCGATTAGCATAATCTGTGGCCGTCTCATAATCTCCAGTTGCATACATCAGTTGAGCCATGTTGGCTGTATGTATTGCCATACGCCTTGGATTGCCAGTACTTTTATAATATTCATAAGATTTTTTAAGATAGTCTATTGATTCCAAAGTGTCTTTTCTGGCTATCCACACTACAGCTAAATTGTTATATGCTGAACCGATAAATGCACTATCCTTAGAATCAATGAAGTGATCCAATCCTTCTAAAAACTTCTGTGTTGCTTCCACATACTTGCCTTCCAGATAGTCAGAAGATCCGATAAGGATTGCACCTTTCCCTAAGGGGATAGGTTTAGTTTCTAACTTCGCTAGAGAGTCATACTTCTCTGCATACATCCTTCCTAATATTGGCTGGCTCCTTTGAGTATACCTGCATAATTGATTAAGAATACTTTGCTTTTGCCTGATACTATCGGCACTAAGATAAGCTTGATCTAGACTATCTATTAACTTGGCCACCTGTGCAATGCTATTATGACTATAGGTCATACAAATACAAATTGTAATCAAAGTCAGTATGTATGGTTTCAGATTCATAATATTTTGGTTTTATAATTAGCGGGGATTTCTTCAGATGTGGATTACATTAACAACTTAATTATTTTATGTAGAATCTCTGCTCGATTTTTGACTTCCATTTTATCCAACAGGTTAGAAATGTGAAACTTCACAGTACTTATGCTGATATGCCGTGATGCACATATTTGAGTATTATTCTGTCCATTGAGTATATCTTGTAAGAGTTCATACTCTCTATCAGTTATCGGAGCGAGCATTATCTCATTGATACGTTCTTTGGTCAATTTAGCATTTTCAAATTCTAACCCATGTTTATATAGTGCCATCTCAATGGCAGAAAGTAAATCCCCACTTGAGAAGGGTTTAACAATATATCCATAGGGTAGTGTCTTTTTTGCTCTTTCTAGAGTGTTTCTATCAGACAACGCCGTTACAAATATCAGAGGGATATTGAGCTCTTCATTTACATGCGCAGCAATGTCGATCCCGTCTTTTTCTCCCTTAATATTGATATCACAAAGGATGAGATCTGGTCTATGAATTTCTAGATACGATAGTGCTTTTTCAGAGTTATGCCTTATAGCAGCTACATCATAACCAAGTTTTTTTAATCGATCTTCTATAGAAAGAGCGACGATAACTTCGTCTTCTATGATCATGATGCGGATATTGGACATTGATTAAGTGATGTATGAGTCTACAAGATAAGAAGGTTGTGCTATCTACAACCTATACCTGAGTATAGGTTCAATCTGCTAACAACGCGATATCTTTATTGAAGTGTTGACTTTCGGTATAAATTTACATTCGGTTCTTTAACTAAAGGTAAAAGGTTTGTTAAGTTCGATTATATGAGTTTGAAATATTTGTTTGCCATTCTAAACTTCATTTTTACGCTATCGGCTTACGGCCAATTGTCTGAATTGATCAAAGTCAATCAGGTCGGATACTTGAAAAACAATGTCAAGTTTGGCTATGTAAGTGCTGATCAACCAGTTGCCATCGGTGCATGGCGCGTTTTTGACATAGATAGAAATCAAGTGGCTTACTCTGGATCTGGATATGTGAAAGTAATAGACGATGTCGCAACAGAGGAGTTTGTCTATCAATTAGATTTTTCTAGCCTCAACATCTTAGGCAACTATTACTTATCGGTAGATGGGGTAGGAAGGTCTCATGACTTTCTAATTTCTTCTACTTCTTATAATGACGCCTTTAGAAAGATTATGAAAGGCTTCTTTTATCAACGTTCAGGAGTAGAGCTTACATCAGCTCATGCTGCTCAATGGGCTCGTCCAGCCGAATACGACGAAGACGCATTTATATATACTGGCTTTGATGGTACTGATGTATTATTTGGAGATCATGTAGATACCAACGGAGGTTGGAGAGACGCAGGTGACCCTAACAAAAAAGTACCGCCTGCCGCAATATCGGTTCATCAGTTGATGATGTTGTATGAATATTTTTCAACAGACATTGAAACGGCAAATTGGAATATTCCTGAGGATACTGACTTTGAAGATCTGCCAGATATATTGAAAGAAATAAAAGTCTGTATCGATTGGTTGCTGAAGATGCAAAGAGCTGATGGTGCGGTATGGCACGCGGTAACTCAAGAAGACTTCTATCTTGTCGGGATGGGCCATGAGGACCCTAATCCAAGATATTTGATGCCAGTTTCGACTACTGCGACAGCAAGTCTGGCATCAGCCCTTGCGCAGGCTTATCGTATCTTTAGAGATGTTGACCAGTCATATGCAGATCTTTGTTTAGATGCTGCAATTAACGCTTGGAAAGCACTGGGTATGGGTTCTATTTGGAATGCTCCAACGATCAATGGCGCAAATGGAAATCCACAATATCCAGAACAAGAAGGTTATTCTATTGATCCACCAGGTATCAACTTCACTGCTAACTATACAGATACAGTCGATACGGATGAGATGTACTGGGCGGCAATTGAGTTGTTTTTATCGACTCAAGAAAGTGAGTATTACGATGCTATTAGTACCTACTCAGAACCGTTCGTGTTTTACCCCTCATTGGTTTCTGAAGTTGCTACCATGGCTAGTTTCTCATATGTGATGGGCATGAAGGACACCAATGATCCGATTTCTAATAATTTGAAAATTTCAATTGCCGGATATGCAGATGCATATTATGCAATAGCAGATGCCAGGGGTTTTAATGTGTCCATGAGCTCTGGTGATTATTTTTGGGGCTCTAATAATGTCGTTGGTCAATTTGCTTACACTATGATTCTGGCTTATGAGATAACTGGCAATGTTAATTATAAAAACCATGCCTTACATCATCTGAATTATATTATGGGATCTAATTCGCTTAATCAATCTTTTATAAGTGATGTGGGTGATCAAGATGTCAAAAATATTTTTCATTTACCTTCCTTCCACGATAATGTTTCCCAAGTTGTACCTGGCTTAATACCAGGTGGTCCTAACTTTATTTTAGTGCCTACAGATCAAGTTCATGCTGACTTGCTTACTACACAAAACCCTCCACCTGCTAAAAGTTATATAGATAGTGAGTTTTCATTTGCATCTAATGAGACGACCATACTAGAGTCAGCAGGATGGGGATTTGTTACTGGCTACTTTTATAATAATGAGATCGAATGTACAGAAGGTAATCAGATCAATACTTGGGTGGGACCCATCTCCGGGGATTGGAATGCCTCTTCTGCCAATTGGAGCCGCAATGAGATACCTACAGGTTGTCATCATGTCATTATTCCAGATGGGTCATCAGTGAGTATTGGTGCTGGGGATACCGCAGTATGCCTAACTTTAGATGTTGCTCCTAGTGGATCACTTGATGTTGCTCAGACTGCGCGTCTTGAGGTGGTTTCAGAATAATAGAATAGACAAAACCTAGACCCAGGTACAGGCCACTTCCACAAACCATACTGGATATTTGCAATAGAATCACATAATCTATCGATCATGCGAGTATTAATTATTATTCTAGCGAGTCTTATTATTCACTCCTTTTCCATCGCACAGAATCCAATATTGCTAGGATCTATCACAGATGATGCTAACACATTGTTGGAAGGTGCATTTGATATGGATATTGTAGGAAACTATGCCTATGTAGCTTCTATAGGTGATGAATATGGTATAGAGATAATTGATATATCTGATCCGAGTAACCCGATTCACGTTGGATCATTAGAAGATTCTTCGACAGGACCTTTTGCTAATTCTAATAGTATCGAGGTGATAGGCAACTTTGCATATAGTAAAGACAAAGACGGCGAACTATGGATTATCGATGTTTCTGACGTGTCTAACCCTACAACGGCAAATAGGTTCACAATTAATGTGGCCGGTATTCCTTTTACTATTATCGCTGTATACGAATACAATGGCTTTCTAATTTGTGAATCCTTTAGTGATTTTTTTCAATACGAATTGTCTTCACCCACGATTCCGAACTTTGTCGATTCTGCTCTAAAACAGGGTTCTGATCAGAACCTCCAACAAGATGATCTACTCGTTTCTATATCTAGTCAATTCATTAATGTCTTTGATCTTAATACCTTTCAAAGTAATTCGACAGTGCTGATACCCTCTGCTTTTTCACTTCAAAGCAATTCCGCTGTGTTCATACAAAACAATATAGCATACTGTTTTGGTACGGTAACAAGTTCAGGGGATGAGGCCCTCGCATCTTATAATATTACCAATGCTAGTTCGCCGACTCTTATTAGCCAAAGGGCTTATGATCTTGCATCGGTTGGGGTAATTAGTGGAGACCAATTATATACAGTAAATGGGAACAAAGCTCAAATATTTGATATAAGCGATCCTATAGACATCCCAAGATCGGGCTTTCTTGATTTGCCATTTGCAACACCTTCTAAAGTACTTGTAGAAGGTGATGTTATGTATGTATTATCGCGTGAAGAAAATGAAAGTGGCCAGGGCGCATTGAGGGTCTTAAGTATTGATGGTTCTGGAGGCGGTAATAATAATAACAACGATAATAACGATAATCAAGACCTTGGTGTAATCATATTTGACGATCTCGTTCAAGTGAAAGATTATGTTTTACCATCTTCAGATGGCTCGAATGGTCAAGTTATAAGAACCAATGGTAATGGTACGCTTTCTTGGACTACAGTTTCAAGCGGTGATCCGAGTAGCACCAATGAGCTGCAATCTCTAAACAGATCAGGATCAACAGCTACTCTATCCAATGGGGGAGGATCTATATCTATCAATGATGATGATGCAAGTACTACTAATGAGATACAATCACTTTCTATAAATGGTAATAATCTACAGCTCAGTAATGGCGGGGGTAATGTTAACTTATCAAGTTTTCTGGATAGTAATTGGGAGCAGTCAAGAGATGATATATTTTATAGAGAAGGTAAGGTTTTGGTAGGCACGAATAACCCTGTCTCGGATTCAGATGTGATTTTTCAAGTTGGAGAAAGTGGGGATGGTAATTTTGCTATAGCCAATAGCTGGGAGAAGTTTTCGGATCGCAGATACAAACGAGATATCCACAGTATAAAAAGCTCACTTTCTATTGTCAAGATGTTAGAGGGGCGCAGATATAACTGGAAGAAGTCAGGTGTTGGAGATATTGGTTTTATTGCCCAAGAAGTAGAGGATGTTATCCCTGATATCGAATACAGATAATCAAGGATTCAAGTCACTAGAC
>CAZRXJ010000130.1:0-6063 GCA_964604025.1 uncultured Saprospiraceae bacterium
AGAGTAATATGCGATACTGACATATCAGCATCAAATGAATCCGATTGTCCCCATGACATGTGAGAGATGAAGAGAAGGGAAATTAATATAGCGTACTTCATATTAAATAAAAGTTTAATATAATGAAAACCTTTAAAACTGTGATTGATATAGTGAATTTTATTTGGCCTACATGAATGTTGGTTATAACAGGATTTAAAGTTTTGAGGATAGAATGCTAGAAATATAGTGTAGCCCCTCTTGGTAATTACAAGTTTCCAAATGCAACAGCATAAACCATTGGCAAGAAGTGACTGAGGTTTTGCCAATTGTCACCTCTATTATTAGAAAAGAAAAGATTGCCAGTTGTTGTACCAAATACGACTTGATCTCCATGAGATGTTAAGGCATGACGATATACGATGTCATAACAATTAGACTGGGGAAGGCCTGTTCTTAATTCTTTCCATGAGGCTCCACCATCGTCTGTTCGGCAGATACATAGAGCTTCATCCACTGCGATACGATATTCATCCGCTATGGCGGGAGCCACCCAAGCAACTTCTGGGTTCTCTTCATCAAGTGCCATACCAAATCCAAAATGAGCAGGGCCTCCTTTCTGTCCAACTTCTTGCCATGTCGCTGAGCGATCACTACTCTTGAAGATGCCGCAATGATTTTGTTGCCATAGAAGATCTGGATGACTTTTAGTTGAAACTAATATGTGCGGATCATGTCCGACCTCCGCATGAGCGTCAGGTAGAAATTCTGCTCTCAATCCCTTGTTACGTGGATGCCAAGTTTGTCCACCATCCGTAGTCTCAAATACGCCAGCAACACTGATACCTACTGTTATATGATCAGAATCTCTCGGATCAACGATTATAGAATGTATGCCTGGGTGATCAAATCCTGCACCGAACCAATCTTTCTTTCGACTGGGATGATGCCACAACGATTCATTTAAGATCCAACTATCACCATTGTCTTCAGATACGAATAGTCCACCTGGAATGGTGCCCATCCATAGTCTATTAGGGTGGCCAACACCACCTTCTGACATGGCCCAGATATATTCAGTTTTAGCCTCCACATCTTCATTGACTTTATAACCAGTAGGGTATAGTGGGCTTTTTAATTCATCCCATGACTGACCTTTGTCTGTCGAGCGATGCAACTTAACACCCCAATGACCATGATCAAGACAAGCGAACCAATGTCCAGTTCTACTATCCTCAAACGATAATGTCACAGGAATCGCCTTGAAGTGACAGGCGGTCTGTTGCCACCCATCTTGAGTGGATTGATAGATCATGAGCCCTTTTCTGGTGGAGACCAATAATGTATTTGCAATTTCCATAATTAAATGATCTAACCTCCTGAGAGTGCTTGCATGATATATATCTCTTTACAATCTTTGATACTGCGATTCAAATCTCTTCGGTGGTTGATGGTACCATCTATAAATACATTGACATGCGCACGTAGCTTATGTTGATCATCGAGTATATAAGCCGTCAATCCAGGATGTTGCTCATCTAAATGTACCAGCATGCCCAATAATGATTCTTGATCAGAATGGGTTTCGCTCAAGTCTGGGAAAAAGCGCTTAAGAGCAGAAGTAAACTTTACTACAGGCATCGAGACTTTTTTAATCTAAAAGTAAAGAATTCTATCGATGGAAGAAGATTGAGACAAATTAAGTACTTTTAGATATATTCATATAAGAATCAGATTCATTAACCTTCTTGTTAAAAAATGTTTGATTGATGTATATAAACGCACTTACTTAAGCGTTTTAGAATAACAATTAATTGGACTAACAACTTAATCAACATGAGAAATTCACATTCCCTTCCCACTATTATCATTCTATTGTTTGCTTTGGCTTGTACGCCCAAGCAGACCAAACCGATTATGGACGATTCGTCGAGTACAGTAATGACGAAACCAAATACTACCAAGACTGTTGCCGAAGAGAAGGCAGTGATGGTCAAAAAAGAAGCAATGGCTAAAGCTGATATGAGCAAGACAGAGATGCCCAAAGGCATGTCAGATAAAAGCATGTCAGGTGACCCTATTCCTACAGACAGTCGCCTTAAACAGGGACAACTTAGCAATGGGATAAAGTATTACATACAGAAAAACGAAAAGCCAGAGAATAGAGCAGAACTGAGATTAGCAATCAATGCAGGATCCATACTCGAAGATGAAGACCAACTGGGATTAGCGCATTTTGTAGAGCATATGGCATTTAACGGTACCGAGCATTTTGAAAAAAGTGAACTCGTCGACTACTTAGAATCTGTAGGTACAAGATTTGGGCCTGACCTGAATGCTTATACTTCTTTTGATGAGACCGTATATATGCTCCAAGTTAGAACAGACAGTACTGAATTATTTGATAAAGGGATGCTGATCTTAAGAGATTGGGCCAATGGTGTCAGCTTTGATGATGAAGAGATTGACAAAGAACGGGGTGTTGTAGAATCAGAATGGAGAAGTCGACTGAGCCCGGACCAGCGTATGCAACAAGTTTATTTTCCAATTTTATATAAAGGCTCAAGATATGCAGAGCGACTTCCAATAGGTAGTCCTGATATTATAAACAATGCAGACTATGAAACTGTAAGACGTTTTTACAAAGATTGGTATCGGCCTGATCTTATGGCAGTTGTCGTTGTAGGAGATGTTGATATTGACAAAGTTGAAGGAGAGCTTAAGACTTTATTTGGTGATATTGAAAAGGTGGACAACCCAAGAGAACGCGCCACCTATGATGTGCCTGTCCATCCTGAGACGTTAGTGAGTATTGTATCAGATAAAGAAGCATCATTCACTAATGTGCAAGTAGTGTACAAGCATGATAAGAAGAGAACCAAAAACTTGAAAGACTACCGCCGCTCATTGACACATCAATTGTATAATAGTATGCTTGGCGCACGATTACAAGAACTATCTAAAGCTGCAGATCCACCTTTCTTATTTGCATATACTGGATATAGTGGCAGCATCGGCGAGTTAGATACTTATAGTTCGTTTGCATTTGTTCCTGAAGGCAAAGCTGGTGCAGCACTTGAAGCACTCCTTACGGAAAATAAGCGTGTGCTACTACATGGCTTTACGCCTGGCGAACTCGACCGCGCAAAGAAGAATATGATGGAAGGAGCTGAGAAGTCATTTAAAGAAATGGACAAAACAGAGTCTAGTAGATTGTCTATGCGCTATGTCTACAAGTACCTAGACGAGATACCAACGCCAAGTCCTGAGCAAACGCTTGCACTATATGAAGAATATCTGCCTACTATAGCACTTGAGGAGATAGATGTTCTTGCGGGTCAGTGGATAAGAGATGAAAGTCGCGTTGTCGTTATAACGGGACCTGAAAAAGAAGAAACACCGTTGCCAGAGGAAGGGGCTGTAAGAGCGATGCTCAAAGAAGTAGCAATGACTGATGTAGCACCTTATGATGATGCGGTCTCAGAAGAACCGTTTTTCAATAAAGAATTATCAGCGGTTTCAATTACTAATACTACAAAATTTGATCATGTAGATATCACTTATTTGGAATTAGAAAATGGTGTCGATGTATATTTAAAAAAGACAGATTTCAAAAATGACGAAATCCTTATGAGCGCCACCAGCCCAGGTGGATCTTCATTATACAATGACGATGATTACTTCGATGCATCTAACGCTACTTCAATTGTCAACGAAGCAGGGATAGGGGCCTTTAGCCCTACCCAATTACAAAAGCTGATGGCTGGCAAATCAGTATTTGTAAGACCTTATATCGGAACTTTGTCAGAAGGACTTAATGGACAATCATCTCCTGATGATGTCGAGATCATGATGCAGATGATATATAAGTATTTCTATGAGCCACGTATAGATGACGAAGCTTTTACATCATTTGTCACGAAGCAGAAAGGACTATACAAAAACCTTATGTCCAATCCTCAATACTTCTTCAATGACTATGTTGGACGTAAAAAGTATGATGATCATCCACGCGTAGGATTTCCAAGTTCTGATGATTGGGCTGGTCTGGATTATAAAAAGGCAATGGAGTTGTATCATGATAGATTCTCTGATGCTTCAGATTTTACATTTTCTTTTGTTGGCAACTTTGATGAAGCTACGCTTGTACCAATGATTCAAAAGTACTTGGGTAATCTACCAAACATCAATAGAGAAGAACAATGGAAAGATGTTGGTGTACGAGCTGTCAAAGGTGGCTTAAAAGATAGGATTGAAAAAGGTGAAGCACCAAAGACTAATGTGCACATGTACTTCCACGGGGACTTTGATTACTCTAAAGACAATAACTATATCATGAGTAGTATGATCGCATACCTACGCATCAAGTTACGTGAAGAACTTAGAGAGGACCTTGGCGGTGTATACGGTGTAGGAATTAGAGGAGGTGGATCTAAGAAACCAGTAGAGAACTATGGTATAACCATCTCTTTCAATGCTGATCCATCGATGACTGACACATTAGTCCAAGCTGCTAAAGACGTGATCGAACGAGCATTGACAGATGGACCCAATGAAGAGGATATGACTAAAGTTAAAGAGACGCAACGTCAAGGAAGAATTAAAAACCTCAAAGAGAATCGCTTCTGGCAGCGACAAATATCATCTGAACATGAAGAAGGACAGACTTTCGATAATGTTTTAATCGAAGCTCTGGAAGTTAGAATCAATAATCTTACAGCAGCTCAAATAAAAGCAGCTGCTGATCAATACTTCGATTACAGCAACTATATAGAAATTATAATGGACCCAGAACCTAAGGTGTCTAATTAGGAATCGAAAACTCTGTTATTAGAATCTTGATAAAAAGAGGTGAAGAAATTTTCTTCACCTCTTTTTTAATCTTACTGAAAGAAATTGGAAAAACGAAATGTAAAACTATTTGCCCCAATAATGCTCTGTATTAATCAAAAAGAACTTATTGTACGTCTTCTTCTTCCATCATTGCTTCAGGGAAGTAGTCAACTGTATTCTCTTCGATAATCTTTTTTAGATTATTGAGATTCTCATCCTCTTGTGCCTTCATAGTGCCTGCCATAAAATACACTATTGACTTAGCGAACAAGCCATTGCCTTTTGTCGTCGACTTAGAAGTAATCGTAGTTTGTTCTCCTTCTTGCGCAAAGACCATATCATAATCCATATTCATAATGTCCATTGTGAACACCATGGATAAAAGTTCATTGGGAACTACATCTTTTATAGTTTCTTTCATGATCATCTCTTGACCGTTTTCTTCGACATATACATTAGACACAGAACCGACAGTATTGGCTGTGCCGCTGATAAGTTCTGTACGCTTGAATCCTTTTATCCAATTGGGCAAATTTTTCTCATCATTCATTACGGCCCAAGCTTCCTTTGCGGACTTATTAACCACGACTTCGCTCTCATAATATATGGATGGTGTTAATAAACCTAAACCGAAAAAAATCAACATTAATATTAATATAAGGCCTAAGAAGTACTTTAAATATTTCATTGATAAAAAATTATAAGAGAACTTTTGTAAATGCTATTCTACATTGAATCAAAGATATAGGTCAAATTATTAAATTATCTCAGTATGACAAAAACATAAGTTTCATTTTCTCTGAGTTTTCTTATGTTTATTGGGTTAGTATAGGTACAACTTTATATGATGTTCTTGAGACCATATAAGGCTTGCTTACCACCGATTGTCTCTATCATTTCTGCAAACAATTGATCGATATTTTGCGAAGCTAAAGGGCCAAGAAAATTATAAGTATGGTAGAGAGTGCAATTTATTTTCATTTGCAAGATTTAGACAATAGAATTATTCCTTTAAAGGACGATTGTTCGATAACGTATAATAAAAGAATGAATGGTCCAGTGTGAAATCCGAATTATTTCTATACGAGTCTAATCCTGTTTGTGCATTTAGCATATGTTAGTCCATGTAATAAGAAGATCTTTCTGTGAGCATGACGATATTAATTCTCAATGCTATGCCCAATTATATTTATGTGATGCCTAATAGAATTAGTCTTGTTGTAGTTGAAAATGACTTGAGTCAGGTGTTTT
>CAZRXJ010000131.1:0-6003 GCA_964604025.1 uncultured Saprospiraceae bacterium
ACCTCCATTGAGAATGGAGAACTTACTTTTCCCTTTGTACAAAAATTACGTAAAGATGGATATGATGGCAGAGGAGTCCAGATCATTAGAAGTGAATTAGATCTTGCTGAAGCTTTCGATCAAAACTTCATCACTGAGGACTTAGTATCGATAGACAAGGAGATTGGTGTAATTACTTGCCGAGATGCACAAGGCCACGTTGTGGTTTATGATCCTGTCGAGATGGTTTTTCACGCTGAAGCAAATATTTTGCTTTATCAACTTGGACCCGCTCATATCGAAGAGAGCATCGTCAAGCAGGCTAAAACTCTTGCGCTCAAGACAGCAGAAGCTTATGGCATCATTGGTCTACTTGCTATAGAGATGTTCTTAACACCCGATGGAACATTATTAATCAATGAAGTAGCACCAAGACCTCACAACAGTGGGCATCACTCTATAGAAGCAACAGTATGCTCACAATACGAAAATCATCTGCGCGTCTTGACAGGACTGCCGCTTGGCGCAACAGATACCATAAGTTCATCCTTACTGATGAATATTTTAGGAACTGAAGATCACACTGGACCTGTTCATTATCAAGGTATAGAAAAGATAATGTCTATACCTGGCGTCAACGTCCATCTTTATGGAAAGACAATAACTAAGCCATATAGAAAAATGGGACACATCAATATCGTAGGAAGTGATCCTTACGAACTAATAAAACATTATCATTATATCACCAACAACTTTAGTGTCATTAGCAAATAGTCAGTTATGTCAGCAAAGCCTGAAGTCAGTATCATCATGGGATCAAAATCAGATCTTCCAGTAATGTCCAAAGCTGCAGAGTTCTTAGATTCGATGGGCATAAATTATGAGATAACTATAGTCTCTGCACATAGAACACCTGAACGTATGGTAACATTTGCGAAAGCAGCAAAAAGCCGTGGTGTCAAGGTGATCATAGCAGGTGCTGGAGGCGCAGCACATCTTCCAGGGATGGTATCTTCTTTAACTACACTCCCCGTCATTGGTGTACCAGTGAAGTCGTCCAACTCAATAGATGGTTGGGATAGCATCTTGAGCATATTGCAGATGCCCAATGGTGTACCTGTTGCCACAGTTGCCCTGGATGGCGCTATGAATGCAGGTATCCTTGCAGCTGAGATATTAGGTGTTACTAATATTGAGGTCTCAACTAAGTTGACGCAATTCAAAGAGAAGCAAACGTCCAAGGTAATGGATTCTGTCGCCCAATTAGATCGGCAGAAAAACGGAAAATAGATCCCTATCCAGACCAATCGAGAATACAGCCAATTCATACCATAATAAAAGACATAAGATTATCATAAGGTGAAGGATTGTGTATGTAGCTATTCACATATATTATCTATGTTGTGGACTTAAAAATTTAATCTAAACAACTATGCGTGTTCATTCATTTATCATAGCCATCGCTGTTCTTTTATTTTCCATTAACACATCATCCGCTCAGATCTTCAAAAAGAAGAAAAAGAAGGAAGAGGCAGAAGCTCCAAAGAAGCCTGAGAAAAAGAAAAAAGAAGGAAAAATCAAGGCATTTGAAGACATTATAAAAGAAGGTGCCATATCAGATACAGGATTGTGGAATACTTATAAAGTTGATGATAAACACTTCTTTGAATTGTCAAAAGATATACTAGAGAAAGAAGTGCTCGTGGTTAGCAGAATATCTGGTTTTGTAAAGAATCTCAACTTTGGAGGTGCTGGTACAAAATCAAGGCCTCAGCAAGTGATTAGATGGCAGAAGATGGACAACAAGATTCTGCTCAGATCTGTTAGCTATAATAGTGTGGCCAGTGAAGAACTCCCTATCTATGAATCTGTGCGCAATAATAATTTTGAGCCTGTTATACATGCCTTTGATATTAAGGCTCATTCAGCTGATTCTTCGGGATTTGTTATTGAAGTAGATGGATTGTTCAATTCTGATATCGACATGATAGGTGCTATGTATCCATTTCAAGAAAAGAGATTTGGAGTAAGAGGGGTTGATAAGAATCGTAGCTTTATATCCAGTACGAAGGCATTTCCTACTAATGTCGAAGTAAGACATGTTTTAACATATCGAGGCGCTGACCAAATCCCTGACAATCAGATCACCTCTACCCTTTCTGTAGAGATGAATCAATCTTTCATATTGCTACCAGAAGAACCCATGCAACCGCGTCACTACGATCCGCGTGTTGGATATTTTTCAATTAGCCAAACTGACTATGGCAGTGAAGAGCAAAAAGCATTTAGAAATAGATTTATAACTAGATGGAGATTAGAACCGAGTGACCCTGAAGCATATGCAAGAGGAGAACTCGTTCTTCCTAAGAAACAGATAGAATATTATATCGATCCAGCTACTCCTAAGAAGTGGGTACCTTATATCAAAGCTGGTGTCACGGATTGGCAAGTGGCATTTGAAAAAGCAGGATTTAAAGAAGCAATTGTAGCATTGGATGCGCCAACCAAAGAAGAAGACCCCGACTGGAGTCCTGAAGATGCCAGATATAGTGTAATCAGATACATCACCACTGATATACAAAATGCACAGGGCCCTCATGTTCATGATCCAAGAACAGGCGAGATATTGGAAAGTGATATCATGTGGTACCACAACATTATGAACTTGTTACGCAATTGGTATTTCATACAGACATCAGCAATCAATGAAAAAGCAAGAGGTATAAAGGTATCAGATGAGATCATGGGTGACTTGATAAGATTTGTATCAGCACATGAAGTTGGGCATACACTTGGACTACCTCACAATATGGGATCAAGTGTGGCATACCCCGTGGACTCTTTGAGATCTCCAAGCTTTACTAGCACAAGAGGTACCGCTCCATCTATCATGGATTATGCTCGATTCAATTATATCGCGCAGCCTGGTGATGGTGTGACTCAGCTCTATCCCCAAGTCGGAGAGTATGACTTTTGGTCAATAATATATGGCTACAAGGAAATTGCAAATGCCTCATCCGCTGATGATGAAAAGACAACTTTGAATGAGTGGATTAAAGAAAGGTCAGACAACCCAGTCTATAGATACGGGCGTCAGAGAGGTCTACCTCTTGACCCAACCGCTCAGACAGAAGATCTTGGGGATGATAGTATGAAGGCAAGCGAGTATGGCATAGCCAACCTAAAAAGAATCGTGCCTATGCTCCTTGAATGGACAGAAAATGAAGGTGGGCGCTTTGATGACATGAATGAGCTTTATGCAAATGTATTTGGCCAATTTAGAAGATATATGGGACATGTATCAGCTAACGTAGGTGGTGTGATTGAAGACTTCAAAACGTATGAGCAAGATGAACCAGTATATGTACCTGTAGGTGTTGAGAAACAAAAAAGAGCGGTCAGATTTTTGGACCAACAATTATTCACGACTCCTAAGTGGTTAGTCAATCAAGACGTCATCTCAAGGATGGAACCAGGAGGAACATTAGAAAGAGTACAAGGCATACAAGATAGAACGCTACATATCTTGTACAACAATAATCGTCTACTCAGGATGGCAGATCATGAGATGATGAGTGGCAACGCAGTTTATGCATTGAATGATTTCTTTAGTGATATGGACAATGTCATAACGAGAGATATCACTGGAGGTGCTGATGTCTATCGACGCAATCTTCATCGCACACTCATACACATATATGAAGGATTGATGAACTCAAATGACTTTAGTATTCAATCTTCTGATGTACCATTGCTCGCAAGAGGCCGATTAATGTCTATTAAGTCAAGAGCTCAAGGCATAGCATCTTCCAATAGTGTTGATGGCATGCATGCTGCTGATCTCATTGCAAGAATCGATAAAGTGTTGGATGTAGACTAAATTGAAATATGGAAACACCTAATAAGTCGTTATGAAGCTTTCTTATCTTTTTTCGATAATAGGGATCTCGATCATTATGGCATGCAGTGCTGGACAGTCCGCAATTGAAAAGAGTAATCCTACTGTACAACAAAAGAATGGGTTGTTCAAAGACGACTTTGGTGTTCAAGCGTATTCATTTAGAAATTACTTTCCAAAAGATATGATCGGCACTCTTGACAGAATCCAAGAGATGGGTATCACTAAGATAGAAGGTGATGGAGGCAGGATACCTCCCGAGGAATTTAGAAATTTATGTGCGGCAAGAGGCATAAGTATTCCTTCAACTGGTGCGAGTTTTAATGAGTTAGTCAAGGACCCAATGGCCATCGTTACTAAGGCCAAAAAACTTGAAGCTAGTTTTGTCATGTGTGCGTGGGTGCCACACGAGGGTGATTTTGATAAGGCAGAGGCAGATAAAGCTATTGCAGTCTTTAACAAAGCAGGAAAAGTGCTTGCTGATAACGGGATCACTTTTGCATATCATCCACATGGCTATGAGTTTCAACCATACAATAATAGAACCCTATTAGACTACATCATTAAAAATACTGATCCTAAGTATGTATCATTTGAGATGGACATATTTTGGATTCATTTTGGAGGGGGAGATCCAGTTGCTTTATTAAAAAAATATGGCAATCGATGGAAACTAATGCACATGAAAGACATGAAAGTTGGTACACCTAAAGATCTATCTGGTAGCACTTCAGTTGAGAATAACGTCCCTCTAGGAACTGGAGAATTAGATATGAAAAGTATCATTAGAGAGGGCAATAAAATTGGCATTGCTCACTACTTTATAGAAGATGAAAGTAGTGCAGTGATGAGTCAAATCCCAAAGACTATAGCTTATTTGCGTAGTTTATAAATACCATCATACATAGGAATACCCAAAAACTTCACTAAAGTTCTTCTTTAGTAGATGCATCACTTCTCCAATCTCTATTGTTTGGTTAAGCTCTTGACTGATAGATGTTACTGAAGTATCATCTTCGACAATCCCACAAGGTATAATCTGATTGAAGTAAGATAGATCAGTCGATACATTAAGGGCAAAACCATGGAGTGTTACCCACCTACTCATATGTACTCCGATCGCGCATATCTTTCTTCTTCCATTGTGATCGTTAATCCAAACTCCAGTATATGATTCTTCTCTTCCTCCGATGATGCCAAAGTGTTCAATTGTTCTAATCACCACTTCCTCTAACTCTCTTACATATCTGTGGACATCATTATAATATTGGTCTAAATCTAAGATAGGATATCCCGTTATCTGTCCTGGTCCATGGAAGGTGATGTCTCCTCCTCTATTTATTTTAAAGAATTCTGTTTCCTCTTTTTTCAAAGTAGCTTGATCAACTATAAGATTATCTATACTACCGCTCTTCCCAATTGTAAATACAGGGTTGTGCTGACAAAGCAATAAATATCCTGGCGCATCTGGCACACCACTTCTCTTTGTAGCGATGAGCTTTTTTTGAAGATACTTTTGAAGTTGCCATACTTCTTCAAATGAGTGATGCGAAGGGACTTCACTATATATGACCTTTCTATTTTCCACTTGGCTCATTCTACTTTTACAATACCATCTACATGCAGAAGGTTCAAAGCATTGCGACTCAATCCTTCTACATCTTTATTTGCGAAAAGCGAAACTTCATCATAAAACAAAAATACAACTGGTGCTTCATCAATAAGGAGTTGATCCATAGCTTGGTACTTTTTGATCTTTACACTTTCATCTCTCACTTTCATAGCTTCATCATATAGATAATCATATTGCTCATTGGCAAATCGCGTATAATTGGGAGGTGCTGGGTTTTGACTATAAAACATCGAGAGAAAACTCTCTCCATCGGGATAATCTGCTATCCACGACGCACGAAATACACCTACATCCCCATTACGCATAGCATTACGCAATACTGCGGACTCCATGACATCTATATCAATAGTGAGGCCGAGATTCTCCCATTGCTTCGCTATATAAGTTGTGAGATCCAGATAGTCCTTGCTTGTATGAATAATTAAAGGCACATCGAGTAACTCTTGATCAAAAGACAACAATATATTATGTGCCATATCATTGTCATACTTAT